>JABWCK010000006.1 GCA_013360305.1 Microcaldota archaeon | reverse complement strand
AAACACTGATGATTCCGAAACCGTAACGAAAGCCAAAAGTTTTGTGGAACGAATTTCAAGACAATCAACCATTTCTAACGCGGATCTAAGGACTTATTTAGGTAGCGCAGCACCAGCAGGTTATACTGGAGACTTACCAGTAAACAACGCAATAGGAACAGAATTATCCTCATACGGAGGAGACTTAAACCGATTAGCAGAAATAGACGTAAAAAAGAAAGCTAGAGCAGACATCCAAACAGAAATTGACAAATTGAGAGAATCAAAACCAGCTTTAGAAAAACTAAACGATTTAGCCAGCAAGAGGTTAGTAACTAGCTATTTTATTGGCGGAGCATGGCTTGGGCCAGCTAGGCTAGCTTACTCTGCATCCAACGGCTTGATTTTTGAAATCACTCGCCAAGACTCGCAGTACTTGAGAGTATACGCTGGCAAAACCAGCAAAGATGTTGGTAAAGACTTTAGGGATGCTACTAACTTTTTGGGTTCTGGAAGAATACAGGAAATACTAGCAGACTACATGGGCGGAACGTTTACGCCAGACAAAGCATTCAAAGCAGGACAATTATTCATCATCAACAGGCCAAAAACAGCTTCAAGCGTAGACGAATCAATCAACTCAATAACTGGAATTAGTTCCACGGGAGTAAACTGGAATGTCTATTCAAACTGGAAAGGAAACAGCATTGCAGTAAACTTTGAAGACTTGAGTTTGCTGCCAAACACTGAAAAATACACTAGCCTGCCAATGGTTTACTACACCGCTCAAGGAAACGTTCCAGAACCATTACTAAACTTGGATAGAAAAGACGTAGCTGATTTTTACAGCGGAATACTTCAATTAAGCTTGCCATTCGTTATTTCTAGAGGATTAAACCAGTACAGCGCGTTATACGCATTGAGTACAGGATTACTAGTAAACCAATACGTTTTAGACATTGACACTGACGAGTTCAAAGGAATAGACTGCAGTAAAGACCACTTGGATACTTTAAAGAATTATTACCGCGCAGGAAAAGCAACCGAATGGATTCTGCAAACACTAATGCCTGCACTACCCGTAATTCAAAGCAGCTACGTAAGTAAATCCACAATACTACAAAGCCTACCCTTAATAGGCAGCAATAGTCCATTAAGAGGAGTAATAAACGATGGAGTAAACTTAGTCAACACGTTAAACGTTCCTCAAGCATTCGAATTATACTGGGGCAATAAAGCACTACAATACGTCGCTGACTGCAAAGACAACCAATACAAAGTATTCAACTACCAATTGCTAGAATCTAGGAAAACGCTTGAACAAAGAGAAGCCGAGTTAAGTGAAAACGACCCAATAACTAAACTAATTAACAAGATTCCGATTTCTCAAGGAAAACTAACTTTAAGCGAAGCAGCTAAAGAAACTTTTTACAGCGAACTAGACTTAAGCAACGACGTTGAAGTATTAAACTTGAAGAGCGACTTGACTGACCAAACAGGTTTCGTTCAACCAACTCAACTAAAACACGTACACATTGAACAAAGCTCGTGGAGCGTTAAAGGAAAACTATACGAAAAATTATCCGGCAGTCCAGATAGTTGCATTCCTAATGAAGTATTAGTCAACGCTGACGGCAGTGCTTACCAATTAGGAAAAGACGGCTTGCGCAAGATAAATTCTGACGGCAGCATTGCTTTCGAATTCGATTCTCCAGAATGGGCTGACCGAGCATTAAGCGCGTTGAGAAACCAAGAAATTGCTAGAATTATTTTACCAAACAAGATTATTTACACTCAACTAGCTTGCAGTAGTGAATTCATGCAAGTAAATAACATCGGAGCAGCTACTCTCTCGCAAACCAGCTGCCCAGCAATTGACTGCATTAAAGAAAAAATCAAAGAAGTAACCAACCGAGAAGTTGGAAGCGATTTAACTCCATTCATCGGACAAGTCACTTCAATAGACACTAGCTTGGGCAGACTAGTATTCGACGGGCAACAAATTAATTTCGTTTCAACTAAAGGAAACAAGCCGGGAGTAACTGAAACTAATTCAAACGCTGCAGCTTCAATAACTGGAGACGGCAAAGTAATAATAAAAACGCCAGCAGGAGAAATACAAGCCGGAGACTTGCTGACGATTTACTCCAAGAAAGCAAAAATAGAACACAACCCCGAAACACACGAGATATCAATATTCTTGTACTTGCTAGCTGAAGGAAACAAGAACTTCTTCAACGGATTCTCAACAAACCTAGCCACTACTACACTAGACGATGGTTCAACCATTGAAACGCCTAAAATAGAAATTCGTGGAAAAACCGGATTCGAAGAAGCAACATCACAATTAAACGACGCTTTGAAGTCAATACAAGGAGATGGAGGCGTACTATCATTTGAAACTCCGGATGCGCAGTACTTATTCACTAAAGACTCCGAAGGCAATGATGTCTTGCGAAGAATCGACAAAGCAACAGGCGAAGTTACTGACTACAAGATTACTGGACCAATCACGCGCAACGCTGACGGAAGTTTCAATATTCCAACCGACAAGGGACCAGTAACAATAAACTTCGGCCAAAACGAGAAAGGCGAACCAGCCGTTTCAGTAAAAGGACCAGGCTTTGAAGAAGTACTCGCTACATTACTAGCCGCACGCGGACAAAACGGCATTCTAGCATTCAACCCAAGCACTGGGGCAATTAGTATATACAACGGACAAGACTTGCCACTCAACCCTGCATTCGCTACAAACGGAATCGGCTTCTCAGGCGGACAAGACGGAACTCGCGGAGTACCAGAACAAAACCCCTTCGCCATACCAAGAAACAACAACCCACAACCAACACGCCAACCAACGGATTTAGGCGCATTACCAAGCTGGCCAGAAAACGTTGCACTAGCAATACTAATGCTAACTACTATACTAGCAGGAGTATTATTCGCTAGAAACAAAGAATAAGAAGCCTCCGGGGGGATTTCGCGAACGAAAGCCTTTTTGTAAAAGGCTTTCAACCCAAACCTGTTAAAGAAGGGGGGTGACGATACTACCAGAGTAGGGGTCTCCCATAGGCTGGTGAGAGCCTCCGGGGGGATTTGAACCCCCGACTTTTTGCTTGCTCGTTAACTTTTGATCAAACTTTTCTCAAAAGTTTGGTTACGAGGCAAACACTCTACCGCTGAGTTACAGAGGCGCGTAAAACTAGAAAAATAATTTGAACCCTGCATTTAATCAACTTTTGGTTATTGTTCAAAAGCTTTAATAAGTTCTATGCGTAGAACTTTTAGCTATGAGTATTAATGAATCTAGGCAGGACTACGTTAGAGCAATTTTTGTCTTGTCTGAACGCAACCAAGAAGTTAGAAGCAAGGATTTAGTTTCTTACTTGGAAGTCAAGAAGAACACTGTTTCTCACATGCTTTCTGCCTTGCGCGATGAAGGATTTGTTTCTTTTCAGAATTATGGAAGCATTTCATTAACAAAAAAAGGATTACTCTTAGCAAAACAATTAACAGCTAAGCATCGTTTGATCGAATTGTTTTTGACTAAAGTATTAAAGAGAAATCCAAGCGAGGTTCATGATGAAGCATGCAAGTTAGAGCATGACTTCAGCGAAGATAGCTTGAAAGAAATGAAGAAACTATTAGGAAACCCGTCTTTAGATCCTCACGGGAAGCCTATTAGCGTTTAGAGGTTTAGAAAAATGAAGAAATTGTTTTTAATTTTAGTAATTGGTTTGTTCCTTTTAGGATGCGCTTCAGAAATCAGTCATCCCGCTTTAGAAAAAAAATTTACTACAGACAAGCTTAAGGTAGTAACCACGTTTTATCCTGTTTATGATTACGCGGTTAAAGTAGGCGGAGACAAAGCAGAAGTAAAAATAATGACTCCACCAGGATTGAACGCTCATTCTCTAGAACCGACCCCAAGCGACATTATCTTGCTAAACAAAGCAGACGTCATAGTATACAATGGACCGTATTTTGAAATATGGGCTAGAGACACGTTTGAAGGATTAAGCAACAAGAACGTTAAAATCGTCAGCGTTGGAGAAGTAGTTACTTTGTTAGATACTCCAGAAGGAATTCGCGAAAGCTTAGGGCCAATCGACCCCCATACTTGGTTGACTGCTAAAAACGCAGTATTACAAGTAAGAGCTATAGAAAAAGCATTCAACGAAAAAGACCCAAACAATGCAGAATACTATAAACAAAACGCTGACTCGTTTGTTTTAGAATTAGAACAATTGCATTCCGATTACGTTAATACCCTAAAAACTTGCGAGAGAAGGGAAATATTCGTCTCGCACTTTGCTTTTGGATACATGGCTCGAGAATACACTCTAGAACAAATACCCATCATTAACAATTACGAACCTTCAGGAGAAGTAAGCTTGCAAGACATTGACCGACTAGTAAAATCCGCAAAAGAAAAAAACGCTAAGTACGTTTTCGCAGAAACAGCAGTCGACCCTAAGTTATCAGAAGCAATTGCAAGACAAGTTAACGCTAAAGTGTTGTTCTTCACACCAATGGAAGCTTATACTCAAGAAGACTTGGAAACAAACATCGGATACATTGGAATAATGAAGAAAAACCTAAGCGTGTTGAAAGAGGCTTTGACTTGTGGAAATAATTGAATTCAACAAAGTAAGTTTTTCTTACGGCGAAACCAACGTACTAGATGGCTTGACGTTCACAGTAAAAAAAGGAGAATTCGTCGCGTTTCTAGGACACAACGGAACCGGAAAAACAACGGCGTTAAAAATAATGCTGGGATTCTTGAAGCCTGAAAAAGGAAGCTTGAAATTATTCAGTCAAGAATCATTCAAAGAATGGGAAAAAATTGGATACGTTCAACAATCGTTTGAAAACTTTGACACTAATTTTCCAGCAAACGTCTTCGAAGTAGCGTCAATGGGATTGCTAGCTAAACTAAACCCGCTTCAAAAAATGACTCTCGAACAAAAACAAAAAGTACACGACGCATTAAAGCTAGTCGGAATGGAGCAATTTGAAAAAAGAAAAATCGGAGAATTATCAGGCGGACAACAACAACGCGTTTTTTTAGCAAGAGCACTAGCAACAAACGCGGAATTGCTTTTACTAGACGAACCCACTACAGGAGTAGACCACACTTCTCAAGAAAAGTTTTACGAATTATTAAAAGAATTAAACGAGAAAGGAAAAACCATTTTGTTAATCTCCCACGACTTGGGAATGATATTGAACAGAGTAGACCGAGTACTAGTATTAAACAAGAAAATAGTATTCGACGGAAAACCCAAAGAATTCACTAAAGAAAGTTTCGTCGAAATAACGGAGAAAGTCTAATGGTATTAGAATTACTGCAATACGATTTTATGCAAAAAGCATTGCTAGCAGGAGTATTCATTACTTTAATTTGCGGAATATTAGGCGTATTCCTAGTACTAAAAAGACTGTCATTAATTGGTGACGGAATTTCTCACATCGCATTCGGCGGAATAGCTGCAGGAATATTCTTCAACCTAAACCCGTTCTTTTCAGCAATAGCTGCTTCAATTGCTTCTGCGTTCGCAATAGAAAAACTAAGAGAAAAAACTCGCGTTTACTCAGACGCATCTATTGGAATAGTTTTCTCAACAGTTCTATCCATAGGCGTAGTATTGATTTCGCTAGCAAACGGCTTCAACTCAGACTTGCACTCGTTCTTGTTTGGAAACATTATTTCAGTAACCGACTTAGACTTAGTAATGGCTGCAAGCTTAGGAATAATCGTACTAGCAGTATTGCTATTTTATAGGAGGCAATTAATGTATGCTTGCTTCGACGAGAAAAGCGCTCAATCTGCAGGAATAAACGTTTCAAGACTAAACTTGTTGTTGATATTACTAACCGCAATAGCTGTTTCAATATCCATCAGAATAGTCGGAGTCTTGCTCGTATCCTCGTTCTTGATAATTCCTCCAGCAAGCGCCTTGCAAATAGCCAAGTCATTCAACAAAGCATTAATCTACTCAGTATTATTCGGATTAATCTCTCTAATAACGGGATTAATTGCTTCGTTTTACTTCGATATAGCATCAGGCGGAGCAATCATTCTATCATCAGCAATATTATTTTTCGCAGCAGCAACCGGCAAGAAACTAATAAAATAACAATACGCCAATAAGTACTAATGATTAATTACAAGAAACTAAAACGAGGACCAGCGGTCGTATTACCAAAAGACGCAGGACTAATAGTAGCATTAACTGGTTTCGGCTCAGGCAGTAAAGCAATCGATTGCGGAGGCGGATCGGGATTCCTTACCCTATTCTTAGCCAACATTGCAGGAAAAGATGGAAAAATTTATTCTTACGAGCGACGACCCGAATTCGCTGCAATAATCCAAAAAAACATTGAAAAAACCGGTTTTGAAAACATTGAATTGAAAGAAAAAGACGGCTTTGAAGGATTTAAAGAAAAAAACATCGATTTGATTACACTAGACTGCGCCGAAAGCGAGAAGCTGTTACCCTTTGCTTTAGAATCACTAAAACCAGGTTGTTTTGTTGTTGGGTATTTGCCTCACTTTGAGCAAACAAAAACATTCGTCTTAACAGGCGAAAGCATTGGCTTTACGCATTACAAAACAATCGAAGTAATCGTCCGCGAATACAAAGTCCGATCACACGGAATGCGCCCAGAAAACATGGGGCTAGTGCACACCGCATTCCTAGCATTCTTGCAGAAACCAGAAGAAATAAAACCAAAAACAAACGAAAAAACTAGTGAATGAAAAAAATACTAGCACTCTTTCTTGCAGCCGCGTTAGTAACTAGCGCTTTTATTGATTATTCACAAGTAAAAATAAACTCAGGCGCAAGCATTGAAGACTTCAAACCAATAACTCAAACCGAAGAAGTAACGTTTTATTCAAACGGCCAAAGCTTGAAAGAATACTCTGGAATCGATTCGTCACAAGCATTTGCATTCAACAAAGAAGACTTCTTAAGCAATGGAGTTTTCTCGCCAAGCGACCCCATACCCCAAGGCTTTTCATTCAAAATACCAGATTCTGCAATAACTGTTTCCAAAGGAACACAAAGCGTGGTAGGCGGACCATCCTTGACGCCAACTCAAATAACCAACATCCTGAAAGCTTACGGTTCGCCAGCTTCAGGAAGTGGTCAGTGTTTTTACGACTTAAGCAAAAAATACAACATCGACGCTGCATTCATGCTTGCATTCTTCAGGCAAGAATCAGGAATGGGCCGAGCTACAGGTTACTCAACACACCACTCCATCGGCAACATTGTTAAAACCGGGTCAGGACGACAATACTGCGACTCTACAAAACGAGTAGGAAGCAGGTTTTGTGGCTATGCTAGTTGGTGCGACGCAGCAGAACACTGGTTTTACTATATTAAAAACTCGGGAAATTACTTACCCAAAGGCAGAGACACGCCTGAAGAAATCATTCCAATATACGCGCCAGCAAGCGACAACAACAACCCCGCAGGATACATTGCCCAAGTAAACAAGTGCGTCAAGTCCTGGCGAAGCGGGTCACTGAAATGCTGATTTTATAAACACGAACCAACCAAATCTTTTTCTCAAAACTATTACCATTAATTAAAAGAATTCGTTTACTCAAGTTTTACCAAAACATAGAAAAAGATTCTTTGATCAAACTTTCTTTTAGAAAGTTTGCTGGGGTAGCAAAGCTTGGTCAAATGCGAGGGACTTAAGAAACCTTTTTGCTGAAGCAAAAAGCTTTACCAAAAAAAAGGTTTGCGAAATCCCTTCTCTTAGGAGTTCGAGGGTTCAAATCCCTTCCCCAGCATCTAACCAACCCAAAGGGGAAATGATTGTATAACGCGTTTAGATACTCTTCTACTTTGGTGGAATCGTAAACCCTAATAGAATTGGGTTGAAAGCCTTTTTGTAAAAGGCTTTCGTTCGCGAAATCCCTTCCCCAGCATTTTTTTAACAAAAAACGCTTGAAAAAATAGTCAAGTATATAAGCGCAAATAAAAAAAATTAATTATATTCAAGGTGATTTATTTTGAAGAGTCAAAAATTTGCGTTCTTTACGCTGTTAATGTTTTTCGGAGTCTTGTTGTACGGCTGTTTAGAAAACACGCCATCAACTGAGTCTAATAGTGGTTCTCAACTTACTGGAAATGTTATTGCAGACACTAAAACCGGACACGACAAAATTCAAGAAACAATCCAAACAGCAATAGCTGACGGTACTTATGAAAGCAAGGTTAGTTACACTTACCACGCAGGCACTGAAAAAGAAGGACAAGAAGAAGTAGACGTTTCAATTACTGTAGAGAATGACGTTATTACTGCTGCTTCAGCTACTCCTTCAGATAATGCGCATGTTATTTCTAAAGGAATAATCACTAAATTCAACAACGCATTGCCTGAACTAGTAGTCGGAAAGAAAATTACCGAACTAGATATTCCTCACAACGTTGCAGGAAGTTCTTTGACTACTGCCGCTTTCAAAGCATATGTTGAAGGATTAACAAATTAATGGAAAATCTTTCCAAAAGCAAGCAAGTACTCGGCACAATAGTGGAAATAAAACTGCCATTACACGCCGAAGACTTGTTTAACCCGTGTTTTAAAGAACTGGAACGGATAGAAAAAACTTATTCTCGCTTTCTAGAAGAATCTGAATTAAGCAAGTTAAACAACTCATTGGGAAAAGAGGTTTCGGTCTCTGACGAAATGTTTTTTCTTTTGGAAAAAGCAGTTGGTTTTAACACATCCACAAAAGGAAATTTTGATGTTACGCTAAAGGAAGATTTAGACGCATTAGGCTATGATAAGAATTATTCTTTCAAAGAAAAAGCCAAAAAACAAAACACTGAAAAAGGGATTTTGTTAAAAAATGGAAAAGTTTTCTTAAACCAAGAAATTGACTTCGGAGGATTCGGCAAAGGATTTGCTTTAGACAAAATAAGCGAATTGCTAGACGAACAAGGAGTAACGCATTACTACATCAACGCGGGAGGCGACATTTATGCCAAAAGCGATTTGGAAGACTGGCTGGTTTTACTAGAACACCCAGACAATGAACAAAAATCCATTGGAGTAATTTCTTTAAACGGAAAAGCAATTGCGGCATCTGCACCAAATAAGAGAAAATGGGGTCGGCACCACCATTTACTAAACGCAAGAACAAGGCTGCCCGCTAATGAAATGAAGGCTGTTTTTGTTTTAGCCGAAACAGGACTGCAAGCAGACGCTTTTGCTACAGCATTGTTTACTGCAGGTTTTCAAGAAGCTACAGATTTAACAGAAAAACTACCACTAGAAGCATTACTTGTTTCTAACCAAGATAAAATGTTCAAGACGCCAGGTTTTAAAGTAAAATTCTTTTAATTTTTTAAAATGAATTATTTAGAAATAGGATTTGGAAACTGGCCTTACTTGCCTTTTGGAGAATTTTTTCAAGCATGGCTGTTCGAACCAGACCACGCCAGAGTAATTCACGCAAGAGACTACTTGATATGGAAAGCATCTCTTAAGGGAAGAGTATTGCAAAAACTATCTAAAGAAAAAGACCACTGGTTATTAGAATTTTCTGACAACAGCAAAGCCAGGTTGTATTGGACTAAAATCCAGGAAAAAATACTACCAACAATTCACGAAGCAAGGTTTCATAACTTTTTTTCAGACTCAAGCATTCCATTAAACGAAAGGCTAGAAGCAATCGAAACCATATCTAAAAAAACAAACAAGAACTCGATAGTAATAGTAATTAGTTCGCAAACTCCGGGCGTTTTTAAAGCAAAAGAATTAGAAAAAGAATTCGAAAAAAAAGGATTCAAAACAGAACGCTTTTCCAGATCAAGGCAAGTGTTTAGAAAATTATACCCGGATTATCCTGGTTATTTAAAGTTAAAAGAAAAAAACGGATTGAAAGCATGGTATTACTGGACTCGCTACAAGTGGATCAGCCTCACTAGGTTTTCACACTACGGCGATTATAGGCCATTCGTGATAGCGTTCAAAAAAAATTGAATAAAACTCAACCATTATTAAAGAAAAAAACTCTAAAAGATTAAAATGAAAATATTACTCGGTTTAATTGTTTTATCCGTCTTAATTCTAGGTTGCACGACAACAAGCCAACCAACTATTACGCCTACTCCAGTAATTACTGCAACACCTACTGATTCATGCGTTTGTACTCAACAATACTCCCCAGTTTGCGGAGTAGACGGAAAAACTTACGGTAACGATTGCCAAGCGAATTGCGCAAGTATCGAGGTAGCTTACGAAGGAGAATGCACTGTACCAACAGAACAACCAACAATTCAAGTAAAAAAATACACTATAGAAGAAATTAGCTTGCACAACACTCAAGCAGATTGCTGGCTGTTGATTGAAGGAAAAGTATACAATCCTCCAGAAAACTTTGCTTCACTGCACCCAGGCGGAACTGCATACCTTGCTTTCTGTGGAAAAGACGCTACTCAAGCATTTAATCAAAGACCAAACGACGGAACAAGCCACTCGGAAACAGCTAGAGGATTTGCAGCTAGTTTCTTGATCGGCGAACTAGCCTAAACTTTTTAATACTCTTTTCTTTTTCTTTCTTTTAACATGAAAACAATACTCGCCGTACTAATCTTATCCGTACTAATAATTGGTTGCACGCAGCAAACCAGCATTCAACCAACTACTCAAGTTCAAAACGAAAACAGCATTTGCAATCCATTGAACGGCAAAACAAGCGGAAGCGATTGTTCATTCATTAAAGACCCTGCTCAAGTGCGTTTTGAAGAAACAAACGAATGTGGAACTGACTTGGCGTATAACTGCAACGGCGGAAAATACAGCAAATACCACAACGCCTGCGTTGGAAAAGATTACTACGATTACTCGGGAAAAAGCGTTACTCTAACTACTCAATTAGAAGGAGATAAATGCGTTAATTCTGGAGCGTCTTGTTCTGCAAAAATTTGCAAAGATGACGAGCGTTGCGGTGGAACAAAGAAAGCAAGCGAGTGCGGTTCAACCAGTTCAAGCAATACTTGTACTGCATCCTTCGCAACGATAACCAACGGCCAATCAGCACAATGCGTTACTCAAAACGACGAAGGAGAAAAAGTAACTTTCTACTTCAAAAACAACCAAATGTATTACGAAGTAAACGAAGACGGAACAACTAAGAGAATAGTATTCAAGCCGGATGGTTTTTACATTCAACTAGACGCTAAACAAAAAAACAAAGAAGGACCATTCCAAGGATGTGACTGGATGTATTTTGAAGGCTGTGCGGCTTCACCAACAAGCGGTTTTGCAGCAATAAACCCCTCAACAATAAGCCAAGGCCACATTAATTGCCAACCGGCAGAAGTAGATGAAACTAAATTCATTACTTCAGGAAACGCTTGCAATTGGGCGGAAAAAATAGGCGGGTTCCTAGGAAACTTGCCTTTTAACTAACAAACCTTCAAACCACGCTTTTGCAAGTATTTTTGGTGGTATTCTTCAGCCTTGTTGAAGCCATTAGCGGGAACTATTTGAGTAACTATTTTTTCCTTAAACTTGCTTCTAGCTTTTTCTAAAGACGCTAGAGCAGTTTCTTTTTGTTCTTCAGAGTAATAAAAAATAACCGACCTATATTGTTCTCCGTAATCCGGCCCCTGGCGATTTAATTGAGTCGGGTCATGAATAGTCCAAAAAAAATCAACCAGTTCTCGATAAGAAATAATTTTTGGGTCAAATACTACTTGAACTACTTCAGCGTGTCCTGTTTCTCCGGAACAAACTAACTTGTAAGAAGGATTCTTTACAGAACCACCCATGTAGCCTACGCTGGTTTCAATAACGCCTTTTAGTTCGCTGAAAGCTTCTTC
Source organism: Microcaldota archaeon (assembly GCA_013360305.1). Lineage (GTDB taxonomy): Archaea > Micrarchaeota > Micrarchaeia > Norongarragalinales > Norongarragalinaceae > JABWCK01. The sequence goes on along the minus strand of JABWCK010000006.1, from coordinate 12,233 downwards.
AACTCCCCAAAAACAACCCGCGCCAAAAGCAGCGGTCTCGAAAGTAGACATGAAAAGATAATAAGAATAAAGGAAAGAAAAAGATTTACTTTCCGCCCTTGGCGTCCTTCTTCCTTGCCTTCTTTACACGCAAGTTAGGATACATGCATTTCCTGCATATTTTTGCAGACTTAGGATTCCTTGCCTTACACTTCTTGCAAATCAACACATTAGTTAAAGCCTTGTCAGCAACTGGAAACTTACCCATTACACATTCACCTTAAAATAAAATTGAAGAAAACAAATAATGAATTCACTCCTATTAATAACCTTACGAAAGCCTTTTTGTAAAAGGCTTTCAACCCAAATGCTTCATTGGGGGGTGACGATACCACCAGAGTAGGGGTCTCCCATAGGCTGGTGAGAGCCTCCGAGGGGATTTGAACCCCCGACTTTTTGCTTACCATGCAAACACTCTACCAGGCTGAGTTACAGAGGCAACTCGGATTTTTTTGGAACAAACAATTTTTGATCAAACTTTTTTCTTAAAAAGTTTGGCTCGAGTTACAGAGGCGATTTAAAAAAAATACTCTAGGGGATGAAAATTGTTTTTTTTAACAAGGAAAATATTTTGTGTGCTTGGGTTTAAGAAACTTGTTTTTTTAAGAAACCGAACACTTTTTTATACTATTTCATAGTTAGTTTTTCTAATTAAGATTTTTTGAAAGAGGAGTTGATTGAAATTGGACGATAAACCATTAGGAGTTAAAGTTGTAGGCTACTTGTCGATAATCGGCGGAGCATTAGGAATACTAGCGGGATTAATGTTGTTGTTAATCGGCGGAGCAGGATTTGCTGGAATCGCGGGAGCAGGCGCAGGAACTGACGCGGCTCAAGGAGCAGCAGTTGCAGGCGGATTGTTCGGGGCATTTGCTGCATTCGCAGGAATATTCGCAATAATCTTCGGCGGAATAGGAATATTCGTTGGATTAAACATCTTAAAACTAAAGAACTGGGCAAGAATAGTAGTGACCGTGCTAGCAGCATTGAACTTGCTAAACATTCCAATTGGAACTATTTTCGGAGCAATAGTTATTTACTTCATGTGGTTCGATGCTGAAACTAAAGCAGCATTTGAATCAGCTAAGTAAAATTTCTCTTCCTTTTTTTCCTTCAAATGCTTTTTTAACTCTCGCCTGCATTGTATTAATTCTCTAAAATTAAAGTGTTTAAAATGACCAAGGAATCTAAAGAAGAAGATATAGTGAAGTTTTTCGCAAAACTAGGATATACGCCAAACAAGATAGATCAATTACGAGATGCTATAGAGAATGTGCGTTCATTCATTCAATATGTTGGAACAAACCAATACTATGGGGATTCAGTAAACAAGAAAGTATTCATGCTAGGACTAGATGCAGATTATTACTTGCTAACATTAGACAAGTTGGATTTGGCTTGGAAGAATTTTTCAGACAAAGTAAGCCAAGAAGTAATGCTTGACAAAACTCCTTCACTAGAGGAAAAAGAATTCAGTGAATTCAAGAAAAAATTATCAGAAGTAGAAGTCAACACGTTAAAATTATTAGACGACACAACTGACTTGATTCAAAAAATCAAGAAAGACGCCATTACGTACGACTACAAACACAATTCATCCTAAAACAACCAAACGGAGTACGCTGGAGTCAGCAATTGAGAAAAAAACAAGTTTAAAGGCTTTTTTACAACAATCGAGGTTATCTCGTGTAAAAAGGTTTATTAATGAAATAGTGCATTTGAATTAGCATCGATTTATTAAAAAAAATTTAAGGCTTTAAAGAAATGAATTATGTTTGTTCAGATTGTGGAAAAGAATTCGACGGACTAGACTCGGACTTCATCCGATGCTTGTATTGCGATTCTAAAGTCTTGTTCAAAAAGACGCCTCCAATACTGAAGACTTTTTCAACTGATTAAAAATCTCTTCCAAAAAAAATTTTTTGAATTAATTAAATGGTTTTATAAAAATGGGTAAGCACAGTCCAAGACGTGGTTCAATTGCATTCTGGCATCGATCTAGAGCTAAGCGATTAGTTCCAAGAATAAGATACTGGCCTACTGAAACCAAGGGACTGCAAGGCTTTCCAGCATATAAGGCAGGAATGTTGCAAGTCGTAATGGTTGATGACCGCGACACGCCAACTAAAGGCCAAGAAATTGTTTTTCCCGCAACCGTTGTTGAAGTTCCTCCCTTGTTTGTTTATGCTATTAATGCTTACGAGAATACTATTTTTGGATTAAAGTCATTAACTCAAATTGTTTCAACCAAGAATCCTAAAGAGTTGAGAAAATTATTCAACCCTGCAAAGAAGGGTCAAACTATTGAGGACTTGAAGAAAGACAAAGCTAAGATTGCTGAATTGCGCTTGTTGTGTACAACCGATCCTTCAAAAACAGGTTTAGGAAAGAAGAAGCCTGAATTGATTGAAATCGCTTTAGGCGGAAGCGTTGATGAAGAATTGGCTTTTGCTGAAAAATACTTAGGCCAATTAATCCCATTAGAAGAACTAATAAAAGAAGGAGAATACGTTGACGCCATTGGAATAACTAAAGGAAAAGGCTGGCAAGGCGTAGTCAAGAGATTTGGCGTTTCATTAAATATTCACAAAGCAACTCAAAAGAGAAGGCATGGAGGAAGTATTGGTGCTGAACGACCTGCTAAAGTGTTTTACACTATTCCTCGCGCTGGACAAATGGGTTTCCACAAGAGAACTGATGTTAACAAGAGAGTGTTAAAAATTGGAAGCGGTGCAGAAATTGCTCCAAAGAAAGGATTCCACAATTACGGAGTACCAAAAACTAGTTACTTAGTAATAAGCGGAAGCATTCCAGGACCAGCTAAGAGGCTAGTCACTTTAAGAAAGAATCCAAAGACCGCAAAGAAACCAGAATTAAAACAAATCGTGATTTAAAATGAAGGCTAACGTTTACTCAATTGATGGAAAACAAGAAGGCAGTGTTGATTTGCCAAGCCAATTCAACGAGTCATACCGCCCAGACGTTATTCGCAGAGCATTCCATTCATACATGACTGAATTCTACCAACCAAAAGGAAATGATCCATTGGCTGGTTTAAAGACTTCAGCAGAATACTTTGGTCGACGCCACGCATGGAGGCAAACCATCAACACTGGACGAAGCAGGTTGCCAAGAGAAAAACTTCCAGGCGGAAGACTAGGACAAGTAAGAATAGTTCCACACGCAATTAAAGGAAGACGTGCTCATCCTCCAAAGCCACAAAAAGTATTGTTGGAAAAAATAAACTTGAAGGAAAAGAATCTAGCTATTAGAAGTTCTATTGCCGCTACTACTGACGCTTTGAAAGTAAAAGCACGCGGACACGTTGCACCAAACACTCTTCCAATAGTAGTTGACGATTCATTTGAAGCATTAAAGAGAGTAAAAGACGCTTTGAAGACTTTACACTCACTAGGAATAGACGGAGACTTAACTCGCGCTAAGGAAAATAGAAAGAAGCGTTCCGGTCGAGCTAGAATGAGAAAGAGTGGTTACGTTGTTCCAAAAAGCGTTTTAATCGTAGCAGGAGATGACAAGGGAGTCTGGAAGGCAGTTCGCAACTTGCCTGGTGTCGATTACGCTAACGTTAAAGATTTGAATGTTGAATTGCTAGCTCCAGGTGGAGTCGCTGGAAGACTAGTAATTTGGACTAAGAGCGCCATCGAGAAAATGAAGGCAGAGAACTTGTATTATTAATGTGGTTAAAATGACTGTTGTATTGCACGTAGTAACATCTGAAAAAGCCGTTCGAGGCATTGAAAAAGAAAACAAGATTACATTCGTAGTCGACGCTAAAGCAAGCAAGGCTGAAATAAAACAAGAAATAGAAAAAGACTATGGAGAAAAAGTAAGCAAGATAACTACATTAATTGGAGCTGACGGAAGAAAGAAAGCCGTAGTTTCATTCAAGAACGCTAACGTTGCATCAAACTTAGCGGCTAAACTTAAAGTGATTTAATGGGAACAAGATTAATACAACAAAAGAGAGGTAAGGGCGGACCACGTTATAGAAGCCCTGGCCATAGATTCTTCTCTAAAGTAGCATATGATTTCGAGAGAAAACCAATCGGCGGAGAAGTTGTTGCATTCGTCGACGACCCAGCAAGACACGCATTGATTACCGTTATATTAACCGAAGATGGTTCATTGATTTACAATCTAGCCAGCGAAGGACAATACATTGGCAACAGGCTAGAATTAATGAATCCTGAAAAAATTCAAGTAGGAACACCATTAAAACTAGGCGATATTCCAGAAGGAACGCCTATATTCAACATCGAACTAGCTCCACTAGATGGAGGAAAACTAGCTCGCACTCCAGGAAGCTTCTGTCAAAGACTAGCTCAAGATGAAGACACTGGACTAGTTACGATATTATTAGGTTCAAAGAAAACAATTCAATTAAAACCAGAATGCATGGCTACAGTAGGAATAGTAGCAGGCGGCGGAAAGAACGAATTACCATTCATGAAAGCAGGTAACAAGTTCTATGCAATGAAAGCAAAGAACAGGTTATGGCCTAAAGTACGTGGCCGCGCAATGAGTGCTTACGACCACCCGTATGGTGGAAAGACTGGTGGAAAACCAACCGCTGTAAAGAGAAGCACGCCTCCAGGAAGAAAGGCAGGACATGTTGATGCTAAATCAACCGGTAGGAAGAAAACCAAGAAAGCTTAAGGTGATTAGATTAATTGGCTAGAAAATTCTTGTACAAAGGAATGGAAGCAGATGAAGCAAAGAAGTTAAGCATGGAAGACTTCATCAAGCTAGTTCCAACTAAGTCTCGACGCACACTCCAAAGAATGAGCATTCAAGTCAAAAAATTCTTGGAGAAATACAGGAAGCACTTAGCTAAAAGTCCAGGAAAGCCTTACAAGACTCACGTTAGAGAAATGGTAATTATTCCAGAAATGATCGGAGAAAGACTAGCAGTATACAACGGAAAAGAATACGTTGAATTCACTATTGGTCCCGAAATGCTCGGACATAGATTGGGAGAATATTCAATTACGATCAAGCAAGTACGCCACTCCGGTCCAGGAGTTGGAGCTACACGCGGATCTAAAGCAGTAGAGCTGAAGTAAAAATGGGTTTATACAAGTATTCGTTTGAAACAAAAGGCCTCGCAGTTGCTCAATTGCATGACGTGGATTGCAGTTACAAAGACTTAAGCCAAGTCTTAAGCAACATGAAAGGCAAAACAATAGCGCAAGCTAGAACAATGCTTGAATCCGCTATGAAAATGGAGAAGCCAATACCCTTCAACAAATTCAATACTGGAATGGGCCACCGCAAACAATTAGGCGGAAAGAAAGGCAAGTACCCCAAGAAAGAAGCAGCTTATGCTTTGCAATTATTAAACAACGCAATAGCCAACGGCGAAAAGAAAGGACTAGACTCAAGCAAGCTAGTCGTAAAACACGCTTCAGCTAACAAGCAAAGCGTTTTCAAGAGATACCGCTCTCAATTCGTTGGAGGAAACACTCTAGGCTACGGCAAGCAAGCAATGTGGGCTAACTATGTTACAGCACGAGCCGAAATAGGACTCGCTGAACAAGAACCTAAACAAAAGAAGAAGAAAAAAGAGAAAAAGTGATTGAATGGCTATTGGAAATAAATTCGTAAAAACCGCTATCAAAGAAATGATAGTCAAAGAGTACTTGCAAAAGGAACTCGACAGAGCGGGAGTATCGAATATCGTAATACAAAAAACACCCATTGCAACTAGAATATCAATCGCAGTAAGAAAGCCAGGAATAGTTGTTGGAAAAAAAGGAGCCAACATTCGCGACTTGTGCGAAATGCTTGAAAAGAAATTCGGAATAGAAAACCCTCAAATCGAAGTATTGGAAGTAAAAGAACCAGCTCTAGACGCTAAATTAATGGCTGAAAAAATAGGCAAGAAAATAGAAGCCAAGCCAAACGTAAAGCCAATAGTTAGAATGGCATTGCAAGAAGTAATGAGAGCCGGTGCTTTAGGAGCAGAAATTCGCGTTGCAGGAAAAATCGTCGGAAAAGGCGGAAAAGCCAAAACAATTACCGTCCGCAAAGGATACTTGAAGAAAAGCGGAGATGCTTTGAAGCTAGTAAGCCTAGGAACATACACTTGTTACTTGAAAGCAGGATCAATCGGAATCACCGTAAAAATCTTGCCACAAGGAGCTATACCAGTCGAAAAAGTCGAAATAACAAGCGAAGACAAGCCAGAAGAAATAGTTGAAATAGAAGAAACTATTGAAGAAGAAAAAGAATTGAAAGAAATCGAAAAAGAAGAAAAAAAAGTAAAGAAAAAATAAAACTGATCTAAAATGACTAAGAAAAATAAGGACTTGAAAGCAATGGGCGCTGAAGAGCTAAAAACTGAACTAGAAAAATCAAGCAAAGAACTAGTATCAGAAAGAGCTTCAACAAAACAAACAGGAAAATCAACAAACCCAGGAGCAGTAAAGTCAATTAGGAAAAAAATAGCGAGAATCAAGACGTTTTTAAAACAAAAAGGAATTAGTGTTTAGGAGCAATTAAAAGTGTCAGACAATTTAAAAATGATCGGCGGATTACCTAAAGAATTAGGCGTATTCGAAAATATCGAAAAATCAACTAAAACAAGCATAACAGTTTACACTACACAAAAAAGATTCAAAAAACTAGTAACAGTCATTCAAGGACTTGAAGGAAAAGAACTTGATGATACAGCAAAGAAATTAAAACACAAACTTGCCTGCGGAGGCAGTGCAAAAGACGGATTAGTCGTCCTCCAAGGAGACCACAAAGAAAAAGTAGTGGACTACCTCGTAGAACTCGGCTATCCAAGAGAAGCAATTAAAGTTACAACCAAATAAGGTTTATAAATAAGCGAAGTCAATAAATTATCTTCGCATTTTTCAAAGAAAAATGTCAAACAAGTCTTCAACTTTTCGAAAGCTCACGGATTCGAAAGAGAAAGCAATTTTTCTTTTAGACGAATTCATTGGGGAAAAACTCGAAATCGAGCACTCTTCGAGCAAAGGAATGCAAGGCTTGGAAGGAATCGTGTTAGACGAAACAACGAATTCTTTCTTGATTGAAACAAAGAAAGGACGAAAGAGAATTCCAAAAAAAGGAAATATTTTCAAGTTTCCAGAACACGGTTTGAACGTTTATGGTAGCGCAATAATAATGCGCCCCGAAGACAGAAGCAAAAAATTATACAAAAAAATACGTGATTTAAATTGAATAAAAACATAGTAACGCGTGGTTCAGTTAGGATCGGTAAAGTAACTAGCCTTAAGGCTAAAAAAACTGCTACAGTAGTAATCGACTACGTTAAAGTCAGCCCTAAATACGAAAGGCGAGAAAAGCGAAGATCAAAAATTCACGCTCATATTCCAGACGGAATGGAATTAAACCTAGGAGACAAAGTTGAAATAGCTGAAACTAGGAAGATAAGCAAAACTAAAGCACACGTTATTACGAAGATACTAAAGTGATTTTTTAATGTTAGGATTAACTGCAAAAATAAGCAAAGGAATAACCATAGGCACTCGATTAAACTGCACCGACAACAGTGGAGCCAAGATTGTTGAAGTAATCAACGTAGTTGGAGCTAAAGCATTGTTGCGCAGGTACCCAAGCGCAGGAATAGGCGATGTAGTAATGGTTGCAGTAAAGAAAGGAAAGCCAGAAATGGTTAAGAAAAAAGAAAAAGCATTGATCGTTAGGCAAAAGAAAGTATTCAGACGCGGAAAGCAAAGAATAATGTTCGAAGACAATGCTTGCGTATTAATCGATGACACTAAATTACCAAAAGGAACTGAAATCAAAGGAGCAGTTGCTAGAGAAATAGCAGAAAGATATCCTAAAGTAGTAGCTATCGCGTCAATCGTGGTGTAAAAAATGAAATTCAATACTAAAATCACTAAACAAGCTCGAAAGAAGAGAAAGCAATTATTCACTGCTCCAATTCATACTTTGAAGAAAAACGTTTCAATTCACTTAAGCAAAGACTTGAGGACGAAAACAAAGAAGCGCGCAATGCCTGCAAAGAAAGGCGACAAGGCTAAAGTAATGAGAGGCGTCCTCGCTAAGAAGGAAGGAAAAATCATTAGAGTAGACGTCAAAAAGACTCGAATTTACTTGGAAGGAATAAGCAAGAAGACAGCTAGAGGAAAAGAAGAATTAATCGCATTTCATCCATCAAACTTAATGTTGACGGAAATAACTGAAAGAAAAAAAGCACAAAAGGTAGTAAAGAATGGCTAACAAAAGTAACAAGAAACACTTAAAGCGCGGAGCAAGCTCAGTATTCCACGGGCTAGTCAGAAAAGGAAGCAAGTGGCTAAAGAAGCCAAGCCCAGGAAAACACGCATTAAAAGAAAGCATTAGTTTAGGATCATTACTAACTGAAAAACTAGGCCTAGCTGAAAACAAGAAGCAAGCAAAAATACTAGCAAATCACGATAACATTTTAATCGACGGAGCAATAGTAAAAGACTTGAAACAACCAGTCGGATTAATGGACGTACTAAGCATTCCTAAACTAGGAAAGAATTACAGGGTAACCGCAAACAAGGGAACAATCAAACTAGTCGAAATAACGGCTGCAGAAGCCAAAACAAAGTACTGCAAAATAACTGGCAAGAAAATAATCAAGAAAGGAAAAATTCAATTAAACTTACACGATTCAAGAAACTACTTGATCGAAAAAGAAGAAGACAAATTCAAAGTAGGCGACACTTTAATCCTATCAATTCCAAAACAAGAATTGAAAGGAGTATTAAAACTAGAAAAGAACGCTAACTGCTTCATCTACAGGGGAAGACACTCTGGAGAAACTGGAAAACTAGAAGAAATTCAAGAAAAAGCAGGAAGCAAGGAAAGTGACGCTAAAATAAAGACTAAAGACGGCGAGATCATTACGTTAAAGAGTTACTTGTTCGTCATTGACGACAAGTTCAAGTGAGAAAAATGAACATTAAACTAGAAAAAGTAACATTAAACATCGGCGTAGGAGAAGGCGGCCAAGCATTAGAGAACGCAAGGCAATTGTTAGAAAACGTTAGCGGCGGAAAACCAATCGTAACTAAAGCTAAAGCCAGAATCCCTTCCTTCAAGCTAAAGAAAGGAGACCCTGTCGGAGTAAAAGTAACAATCCGCGGAGCTAAATCCAGAGAAATAATTACTAAAGGACTGCAAGCAAACGAAAACAAGCTCAGTTCAAAAAGCTTTGACGATTACGGCAACTGCGCATTCGGAGTAAAAGAATACATTGATTACCCAGGCATTAAGTACGATCCAAAAATCGGAATGATTGGATTCGACATTTGCATTACTCTCAAAAAACCCGGCTCTAGAATAGCCAAGAGAAAAATTGCTTCAAGAAAACTACCAAAGAAACAAAGAGTTTCAAGAGTAGAAGCACAAGACTTCATGAAGAAGGAATTCGGAGTTGAATTAGTTTAATGCAGACAACTACAATAAAATTCAAAAAAAGATACAAGAGAAAATGCGGCTTTTGCGGCGGTTCAAAAGGACTCATTAGGAGTTACGGAATGAACATTTGCAGAAAATGCTTCCGAGAAAGAGCCGAGAAAATAGGCTTCGTGAAATATTAGAGGGAAATAAATGGATACACTTGCAAACTCACTTAACTCGTTGAAGATAGCCGAGAAAATGAAAAAGAAAAACACTGCAATAAAACCAGCATCAAAATTGTTGGGGGCTGTGCTAAATATATTCAAAGAAGAAGGCTACATTCAAGGATTTGACGCTAAACCAGAGTCAAACGAGTACGTTGTTTCATTGAAAGGATCAATAAACGAATGCGGAGCAATAAAGCCAAGGTTTGCAGTAAAGAAAGACGCTTGGGAAAGATACGAGTTGCGCTACTTGCCTGCTCGAGAAATCGGAACTCTAGTAGTCGCTACATCACAAGGATTAATGCCCCATGAAAAAGCCAAAGAAAAAGGCTTAGGCGGCAGGTTAATTTGTTTCATTTATTAGAGTTGATAAAATGGATATTCCAAACAGCATTACATTGAAGATACAAGGCAATAAAATGCTAGTCAGCGGACCTAAAGGAACGTTGGAAAAACACTTCGATTCAAAAAAACTAGAAGTAGTAGTCGAAGGAAGCAAAGTAGAAGTAAAGCCAAAACAAAAACTAACTAGAAAAATGAATGCAATGGCCAGCACTATTAGAGCACACTTGAAAAACATGTTCAAAGGCGTAACCGAAGGATATGAAAAGAAATTGTCATTAGTATACGCTCACTTTCCAATTACAATCGAAATAAAAGGCAAAGACGTTTCGATTAAGAATTTCTTCGGCGAAAAAACGCCAAGAAAAACCAAAATAGTAGGCGACACTAAAGTCGAAGTAAAAGGACAAGACATTGTTGTTACCGGCTCAAACAAAGAAGAAGTCGCTCAAAGCGCTTCAAACCTAGTTAGAGTAACCAAAGTAAACAACCGAGACGCAAGAGTATTCCAAGACGGCATTTACTATACAAAGTGATTTTTTAATGAAGAAAGATTATTCAAAAACGAAAAAACTACCAAAATTCAAACGCAATAATTACGAATCAATGGTACGCTTGCGAACTGGATGGAGAAAACCACGCGGTATCGACAGCAAGCAAAGAATATTCAAAGGCGGTTCTGGAGCATCACCAAGAATTGGTTACGGAACTAAAGCCGAAGAAAGAAACTTACACCCAAGCGGATTGAAAGAATTAATCGTCAACACAGTAGAAGAGTTAAAGAACGCCAAGAACGTTGCAGTCAGAATAGCTAAGACTGTTGGAAACAAGAAGAAGCTCACGATTGTAGCCGAAGCAAAGAAGCTAGGCTTGAAAGTATTGAATCCAAAAACATTCAAAAAAGAAAAGAAAGAAGTAAAAAAAGAAGAAAAGAAAACTGAAGCAAAAGAAGAAAAAAAAGAAGCTAAAAAAGAACCAGTAAAAGAAGTAAAAAAAGAAGAAAAGAAAACTGAAAAGAAATAGTGATTTCAAATGAGTTTGAAAACAATCAAAAGACTTGCATCAAAAGTATTAAACGTTGGAAAAAGTCACGTCAAAATAAATGACGCGAAGAAAGCCAGCGAAGCATTGACTACTGAAGACGTCAAATCACTAGTTAGTGAAGGCGTTATTACTAAAGAGCAAAAAACCGGCGTCGGACGAGGCAAAGCCAAGTTCAAGCAAGCTCGCAAAAAACTAGGCCGACGCGTAGGCCCAGGAAGCGCTAGAGGAAAGAAGTACTCAATAGTAAGCAGAAAGACTAGATGGATTACTAAAGTAAGAGGACAAAGAAAACTCTTGACGTCAATAACTCCAAGTTTAGTTCCAGGAGCAAGAAAGAAGCTTTACACAATGATTAAAGGTGGAGCATTCACAAGCAAGAAGAACATGTTGAATTACGTTAACGAAAATAAATTAACCAAGTGATTTTTATGAAGGCAACAGGCCCGCTTTACGCGGTTCATTTCAAGAGAAGAAGAGAAGTCAAGACCGACTATTCGAAGAGGCTAGCTTTGCTTAAGAGCGGCAAGCCAAGATTAATAGTTAGAAAGACTAACAAGTACATTATTACTCAATTCGCGTTATTCAACGAGAAGGGAGACGCAGTAAGCATTACTACTTCATCAAAAGAATTGTCAAAATACGGTTTTGATGGAAAAACAAACACTCCATCAGGATACTTAACTGGATTCTTGACTGGAAAGAAAGCATTAAACGCAGGCGTAAAAGAATTCGTTTTAGACGTAGGATTGAATCCAATCACTAAAGGAAACGTATTATTCGCAGTATTAAAGGGCGCTATCGATGCTGGATTGAAAGCCAATTATTCTGAAGACGTATTGCCTTCCGAAGACAGAATGAGTGGAAAACACTTGAAGATCGAAGCAAAGTTTGCTGAAGCTAAGAAAAAGATTGAACAATTAAAGTGATATTACAATGGATAAACACGAAGCTAAACCAGAATGGGTTCCAAGAACTCAACTAGGTAAGAAAGTATTAAACGGAGAAATCAAAGACTTAAACGAGATTTACGACTCCGGCAAGAAAATACTAGAACCTGAAATAATTGACTACTTACTACCAGAATTATCCGAAGAAGTAATGGAAGTAACAAGCACTCAAAGAATGACTGCTTACGGACGCAAACAACAAATGCGAGCCATCATAGTACTAGGAAACAAGAATGGATTCGTAGGC
>JABWCK010000005.1 GCA_013360305.1 Microcaldota archaeon | reverse complement strand
ACTCTACAAACAGAACCACTAAACCCAAAGCAAGAAAAAGAATTAACCAAGCAAATCAACGAGTTGCGAAAGAAATTCACTGAATTATCTGCCGGGCAAGAAAAAATTAATGCTTTAAACCAAGCGAGAAGCCAAGCTCGCGACGCTAGGAAAAAGATTTTTGAATTAAACAACGAGATAAGAAAACTAGCAGGCGAGAGTCAAGAAAACCATAAAGCAGCTATAGACGCCAGCAAGAAAGCAGACTATCACAGCAAGCAAATTTCTTCAGGTTTAGAGGAATTACAGGAGAAAAAGAAGCACGCTGACGAAATTCATGCTCAAGTGCTAGTAGAGAAACAAAAGGAAGGCGCTGAGCGAAAAGCATTTTACGCTGAAAAAGACAAGGAACGCGCTGAACAAGAACGCGAACAACAAAAACAAGCAGAAAAAAACAAGAAGACAGTAAACGAGAAAGCCAAGCTAGTATTGGAAAAATTCAAGAAAGGCGAGAAAATAAGCACTCAAGAATTCTTGTTGTTACAAGAAGCTCAATTGCTTTAAACTCTTTTTATTACAATTCCTTCTTTTGAGTCTTCAATAGCGTATCCTTTTTCTCTTAGTTTTTGCCTTAACTCATCAGCTAGAGCAAAATTCTTTTTTTTCTTAGCCTCTTCTCTTTCTTCAACTATTTTTTCAACTTCTTCAGGAATTTGAATTCCCCGCTCGTCAATCAAGTCGAAAATCTTGTCGAAAGAAAAAACGAACGCTTGCGCTTCACTGGCAGCTACTGGACCCACTACTCCAGCATCCATGGCAGTGTTGAATTCTCTAGTAAACTCGAAGAAAACAGCTAAAGCATTAGCTACATCTAAATCATCAGATAAGAAAGCGAAAAACTTTTCCCGATATTCATCAATCTTGATTGACAAATCAGAATCTTTCTTTTTAATTTTAAGAGTCTGCAAGCGATTAAAGAAAGATTGCAGTTTCTTTACAGTATTTTCAGCAGCATCTAATGAATCTAAAGTAAAATTCAACTGAGAACGATAATGAGTCGACAACAAGACGTAACGAATAGCATAAGGAGAATAACCCTTGCTTACTAAGTCGCGGAGAGTGTAAAAATTATTATCCCGCTTAGCCATTTTCTTTCCATCTACCAGCAAGTGTTCACAGTGAAGCCAGTAATTAGCTAAAGGTTTTCCCGAAACCGCTTCGCTTTGAGCAATCTCGTTCTCGTGATGAGGGAACTTTAAGTCTACCCCGCCAGTGTGAATGTCAAAATTATCACCCAAGTAAGCCACGCTCATAGCACTACACTCCAAATGCCATCCAGGTCTGCCTTTACCGAAAGGCGCTTCCCAAAAAACGCTTCCATCTTTTTCGTCCCAAAACTTCCACAAAACAAAATCTTGAGCCGATTCTTTATCATACTCATCTGCTTGAATCCTTCCAGAAGCGCCTTGCTTTAACGAAGCCAAAATTAAGCCAGATAGTTTACCATAATTCTTGAATTTAGAAATCGAGTAATAAACTCCATCTTTAGCAATGTACGCGATTTTTTTATCCAACAACGCTTGAACTAATGAAATCATTTCTTTAATGTGTTCTGTAGCGCGAGGAGTTTTTCCTGGTTTTTCAATTCCAAGCATTTCACAATCCTTGAAGAATTCCTCCTCGTAAAAAAGAGTAAATTCTTTCAATGATTTCCCTGCGGCGGAAGAGCCGTTAATGGTCTTGTCATCAACATCAGTAATATTCATTACGTGAGTAACAGCAAACCTCTGCGAAGATAAAAAGCGTTTCAACAAGTCAACGAACAAGAAAGACCTCAAGTTGCCTATGTGCGCATAATTGTAAACAGTCGGGCCGCAAGTATACAACCCAACCCTGCCTTTAGTAATTGGCTTGAATTCTTCCTTTCGCTTGCTAAGAGAATTGTAAAACAAAATATGCATTTTAATATTAAGGCAAAAAAGATTGAAAAACCGCGTGGTTTCAAGACTTCTCAAAGCCTAAAGCAGTAGCAGAAGCAATCGCGCCTAATCCATCAAATACTTTAGCTTGAACTATTGGAGTAGGAACTATCACCGCGTAATAATCCTTCAACTCAACCCATCCCCTAGCAAGAAACGCTTTTCGATCCTTGGAAGAATGCTTTTTAGGAAGCAAGGGATCAATGCCTGACTCGAAAATCCACACTTGGTTCAAGCCAGTTTCAGACACTTCATAAACCGCGTTCTTAAAGTCAATTGGGGAAGTAGTGTTTTTTTCAGCAGCAACACAAGCCATTAACGAAGCGGCAGTCAACGCATCGCGAGTCTTGTCTGGATTCATTTTCTTAGACAACACGCAGACGTGATAACCCAAGTTATGGCAGTGCACTCGCTTTAGTTTAAACTTCTCTAACAATTTCAAGCAGCCTTGGTAAATAGTAAACGCATTCTCCTTAGCTTCAATTTCTTTAGACAACGCCTTCAAACCAATCAAGTTCAAGACGTCAATTAATTCGCGTTCATTCAAAGCAATAGAATCAACATGCTTCAACACTAACGGCAGCAAGTCTTTAGCTACTTTTTCTTGAAGAGGAGAATACTCCCAGTGAATGAAAGTTTTCGGAAGCAAAGCTAATTGTTTTTCTAAGTCTTTTAATTGTTTTTTTTCAGAAACCCACTCAAAACCAGATAAAAAGATTACTTTAGCGCTTAATTGTTTTTTTCCTTTCTTTAACAATTCTTCAGGAATAAACTCGAAAGAACGATTAGTCTTGAACAAGACTTTATTGCTTCGAGGCGCTTGAATTACTTTACCGCCAACAGAAACTTTTTGGCCCATTGCGTACTTAACTTCAAAATCAGTCACTCCAGACTCATTCTTTAAAGAACCTAGAGAAAACTTTCCTTTAACGATTGAAGGAATCTTGACTTTTTTCTCAAGCAAATCGCCTTGAGCCAAGTAAGGAGAATACAGTATTGCTTCACAACCCATTCTAGCGAAGTGATTTACTACAACACCAGCATCGCCTTGAATAGTCGACGAGTCCTTTCTAAAGCTTTTAGCAGAAAACTCGCCTGGTTCAAGAAAAACTTGCTTGAATAAACCATTAGACAAAGCATCTAAGAAATCGTTTTGTTGAAATGGGTGTTTTGAAAACAAGGATTCATCTAGAGTAAAGAATTGTTTTTCTGAAGCAGTAATCAAAGAAAAAACACTAGACTTAAGCTTTAATTTTTTTACTTCAACGTACTTCTCGTTCCAGACATCGCGCAAATTAAGCATTTTCAAAAACCATTAAGCAAAACTCGCTTTTAAAGCTTTAAAAAAAATCGAAATATAAAAAAAATAATAAAAGAATCAAAAAAATGTTTTTTAGTTTACTCAACTAAAAAGTAATTACTTCTTCTTTTTCTTTGCCATTACGAGTATTCACCCCTTTTTAACGATTAATAATAATCAGCTTTTAAGCATTTGTATTGCAAGACAGTTTTTTTATTGTTTGCTGGCTTAAAGCATTAACAGGGTGAAAATTAAATGATTGATTACGATTCTTACGGTCCAGAAACTATTTTGCAAGTTTACGACGCGAGGACTGGAATGAGGGGTTTTACAGTAATAGACAATACTACTCTCGGCCCAGGCAAGGGCGGAATACGTTTGGCTCCAAACGTTACGTTAGAAGAAGTATCTCGATTAGCTAGAGCAATGACTTGGAAAAACGCTTTAGCAGGAATTCCTTTTGGAGGCGCAAAGAGCGGAATTATTGCCGACCCTAACAAGATTGACAAGACTTCTTTCGTTAGGATATTCGCTAGGCTCGCGAAGCCAATGATTCCGGGAAAATACGTTGCTGGACCAGACATGAATACTACCGAGAAAGAAATGGATGCTATTGCTGAAGAAATTGGTACACCAAAAGCAGCTACTGGAAAAAGCTTAGAAAAAGGCGGATTGCCTCACGAGTTAGGTAGTACTGGTTTTGGAGTAGCTAAAAGCACTTTAACTGCTTTAGAGTTAATGAAGATAAAACCAGAAAACGCGTCTGTCGCGATAGAAGGGTTTGGAAACGTTGGTACTTTCACCGCCCAGTTCTTGGTTGAAGCAGGAGCTAAAGTCGTAGCAGTGTCTGATTCTAAAGGAACTATTTACGACGAGAAAGGATTAAAGATTGAAAAACTAGAAGAAATCAAGAAGGAAAAAGGAACAGTTACTGCTTACGCGTCTCAAACAAGCAGAGTTCTTCCGTCATCAAACTTGTTTACTTTGCCGACGACAGTATTAATTCCTGGTGCTAGGCCGGATGTTATTACTGATGCTAACAAGAACGAGGTTAAAGCAAAGCTAATAGTTGAAGCAGCTAACATTCCCATTAGTCCAAGCATTGAAAACGAGTTGTGGAAAAAAAAGATATTCATTGTTCCGGACTTTGTTGCTAACGCAGGCGGAGTAATTAGTTCGTATGTTGAATTTGTTGGCGGAACTAAGGAAGAAATGTTCAAACTAGTTGAAGAAAAAGTAGTAGACAATACTAGGCTCGTTTTAGAAAAAGCAATAGAAACAGACAATAACCCGCGCAAGATAGCGTTAGAACTAGCTGCTAGAATTATTTCTGAAAAATACGAAAGCAAAAACTAGACTTCCACTTGAACTTTAAGCAAGTCTCCGTCTTTCAATTTTAGTTTTTGTCTTAACGCAACAGGGAAAACTAGTTCCATTACTTTAGAGTCATGGTGGGTTCTTTTAGGTATCAACACGGCTCCTTCTTCTGAATTGATTTTAGCATGAAAACAAGTTGCTTCACCAAAGAAACGATTGCCTTCCTTGAAGCCGTCTATTTGAATTCCCTTCATGTTTCGCAATAAATCATTCTTTCTAGCATCCTTCGAAGAAGACAATTTTAAATTCAACGTTCCAGGAAAAGGAGTGAAACCAATTTTTTGTTTTATTTGATTCGAATAACCAGCTAAACCAATATAGTACGCCCCCTCGCCTAAACCAGAAACTAGTTTGCCTGAAAAAACCATTTTACGACGAGGCTTCAACTCCAAGAAAGACTTGATAAAAGCAGTTCCTTCAACAGTAAGGCTGTACCCAAACGCGTCCCTCGATACTAAGCCTTCGCTTTGCAGTTCAACAAGCCATCTGGAAATAGTTTGTTGAGGAACTCCGATTACTTCACTCATTTCAGTTCCCCTCAAACCAGGAGCATTCTTTAACAAAACTAAAAGAAACAATTCATTCTTCTTCATAACAAGGCCTCGTACGTTTTCTTCATCAACAAAGCGTCAGATTCCAGAATAGGAGACTCGCTGATAATAGTGCCAGAACAATCGTACTCCACTAACAACTGCATTAAAGGCTTGAACGGTGGACTCTCACTACTTAACGGTAAATGCGATCTTTCACCTTTAGGCGTGAATTCAACGCCTTGCATGTGGCAATGCAAGTCTTGAAAAACTTTCTTTCCATTAGCGGATTCAATTGATTCGAATAATTTTCTCCATTCCTTCTCTGAATCTAAGCCGCCGTTGCTTCGAGCATGGACGTGGCTAAAGTCAATGCAGTATTTTATTCCAGTTTCTTCGCGCATGCGCATTAATTCCTCAAGAGAACCCCAAGCACTTAATTTTCCAGTAACTTCCGGCCTTAACTCGACGGCTAATTTTTCTTTCTTTAACTCATCTAATAAAAACAAGAATTCCTGCTTCATTTCTTCGAAGGCCTTCTCTTTATCCCAATCGCCGTAAAAACCAGGGTGGAAAATTACTTTGCCCCCGCCACAAACATGCAATGCTCTAGCCGAGTCTAAAATCATTTTATGACTGTTTTTTCGCTTAGAATGCTCTTTAGAAATCAAGGAAATATAATAAGGCGCGTGACAAGACAACTTCAAACCAAGGGAGTCGTTAACTTCTTTTACTTCCATCGCTTTGTCTGCCGTTAAACGCACTCCATGAACAAACTCTAACTCCATCGCGCCCAAGCCTAATTCTTTAACGCATTTTAATCCTTCCAGCGTAGAAGCCTTCTTGGCTTGAATAGGTATTCCTCCCGTCCCAAAAACAATCATTACCCAAAAATAAGTACGCGTAGGCTTTTAATTGCTTGTAGAAAAAGGTTATAAAAACACTAAGAATCAATTCTTACTGTACTCGTTTTAAGGATTTTTTTAGAGGTATAACGTTAATGGACATCAAGTGGCTAGGACATTCTTCCTTGTTAGTAGAATTAGGTGGACGCACGTTGTTGTTTGATCCCTGGCTTACGCCAAAAGACAAACACGGCGATAGGCTAATAGCTCCAGCTTTGCTTCAACAAGACTTAAGGAAATGCGACTTGTTGTTCGTAACGCACGAACACTTTGACCACTGCGATAATTATGACGCGGCAATGATTAACTCGCGCACGTCATGCCAAGTAATTGCGCCTCAAGAAAGCCTCGCGTTGCTTCCGGGCGTTAACGCTAGAAGCAAAGTTCCAGTATCACAAGGCGATTCATTTACTTTGCTAGGATTAGATATTCAAGTTACTCCTGCAATTCATCCTCAAAGCATTAATCCAGTCGGATACATTGTTTCTTCAGAACGAGAAGGCAAAAGCATTTACTTTGCAGGAGACACTTATGACTACCACGAAATGAATTCAATAGACGTAGACGTTGCAGTACTCCCAATCGGAGGCACTTTCACTATGGACGTTATTGCAGCAATTAGTGCTGCTCGAAGAATACGCGCCAAGTACGTTATTCCTATTCACTACGACACGTTCGCTAAAATAAAAACGGATGTTAAAGACTTCGAGAAAAGAATGAACGCCTTAAACAAGGCAAAACCAATCATACTCGGCGTAGGAGAACAAGTCAGTATTTAATTTGCGTTAAGAGGTGCAATAAAAAAATGAAATTAGTAGGCGGAAGAATAATCAAAATCCAAGGAACTCGTGCATCAGACAAACCTCACGAAAACTTGAACATAGGCGTAAACATTGACGGAGTACGCAGCGAAAACAAAAAGCTAGTCGTAGGCTATACTATTAGAAACGCTTACGAGCCAAGCGTTGCAGAATTAATGGTTTCAGGAGAATTCTTTTACGAAGTAGACGAAAAGAAACTAAAAGAAGTAGTAGACGAGTGGAACAAAGAAAAAACTCTAGACTTGAGCGTAACTGAAGAAGCATTAAACGCAGCCAACTACGCAATGGGCGCAGTAGGAACACTACTAGCATTCGGTTTAGGCTTGCCTGCACCAATAAACACTCCAAGAACTAAAGTAACTAAAGAAAACACTAACCAATCAAAAGCATCATAAGTTTCTTTCTTTTTCTTATTTTTTTTAAAAAACTATTAGTGCCAACGCTAAGAAAAAGAATAATTAAAACAAAAAAAATAACGTAAGAACTAGTCCTTTATCCCCACAAAAAAAATAATTGGGGAAAAAAAAGAAAGGAAATTTTAACCAAACAACGATGCTAGGCCTGCAGATGCTTCTGCTTCCTTGTCTTCGTCGCTCTTTTCATCCTTCTTTGCTTCAGCCTTTGCTTCTCCAGCAACTGGTGCAGCAGCAACGACAGCAGCTTGCTTGACAGCGTCTTCGATGTTTACTCCATCCAAGGCAGTCACTAAAGCTTTTATCTTTGCAGCGTCCTCGTTAACACCGGCAGCAGTCAAGACCTTTCCAACGTTTTCTTCATTGATGGCTTGTCCAGCAGAGTGCAGTAACAAAGCGGCGTATACGTCCTTCATTTTTTCTTCGACACCTCTAAAAATATTATTTTAAACTCTTTAATTGCTTGCAGGTTCTTTTACTAAAGATTGCAAAGCGTTTGCTTCACGAGAAGCTTTTTGAATCATTGGAACAACACTGTCCTTGTTGACTATTCCAGCGAATACACACAAGTTCAATGCTTGTTGGTACGCTAGAGCCAAGTTGTTCTTGACAGCTTCATCATCAATATCAAGCACGCTTCCTTCGTATAACATTCCATTATCAAACACGGCTTTGACTTCCAAACCAATTTCCATTGGCTTGACGCCTAGCTTGGATAAAATGTTGGCTACTTGAGGAGTAATTACTTCTCCCTTCTTTGCGACGACTGCGTCGTCAGTAATCACGACTTTAGGACCTTGAATCTTTGCCTTAATCTTAGCATTCTTCAAGTCTGTTAATACTGGTCCAGGAGGCAAGTTAGTTTCTCCAGCTGGAATAACTATGTCATTTGGAGCGATTTGTCCTGCTTTTGCAGCTGCTTGAATCTTGCTTTGCTTGAATAACTTGTATAATTTGAAAGCATCCAAGTCAGACAACAACAACACGCTGCCGTTGCCTAAGTACTTCTTCAAGTCAGCGTATTCTGGCTTTGAATCTAAAGCACGAAGCAATAAAGTGTGTCTTGCAAAGTCAATCTTTGCTTTTCCTGAAGCCTTCTTCTTGATTTGATTGTAAGACTTAGCTGGAAGAGACGCATTGCTAGCGATAGCGACAGTCTTGAATTTCTTCAAGTCTTCAGAAATGTTTTTTACTGAATCAATTTTTTGTTGCTTTGAAGGCATTTTTAGTTAGACACCCTTACAGGTTTACCCATAGTACTCTTGACGAAAACACTCCTAACCGCTGGTTGTCCAACCTTGTTTTCAATGGACTCCAACAAAGAGAAAGCGTTGTCGCTTAATTGTTCTACAGGCAATTCTTCATTACCGAAAATAACATGAATAGTAGGCAAGTACTTGCCCTTAGTTTTTACATTTACTGTTCGCCTAGCGTTTTCAATTAATGCTTTCAAGTTAGAACCAGGAGGAATAGGCTTAGGCAACAAACCACGAGTTCCCAATACTTGACCTAAACTCTTACCAACTTCAACCATTAATTGAGGCGCAGCTAAGAAACGGTATTCTAGCAATTCTTTCTGCTTCTTCTTGTCAGAAGCATACATTTTGATTTGTTCACCAGAAATAACTAAGTCAGCACCAGCATTCTTAGCATCTAAAGCTAATTGAGTATCAGCAAAAACAGCAATCTTAACCTTCCTAGGAGCAACTGGAAGAATAACGTCTAAATTCAACCTGTTTTCAGGCTTCTTGAAATCCAAATCCTTGAAGTTTACAGCTAGCTCTAAGCTTTGCTTGAATTTGCGTTCTCCTTTTTCAGCCAAAGCAGTTTTAACTGCAGCTTCAACTTTCTTTTTGTCAACCATTTTTTTAAATCACAAAACAGTTTTTCCTAAAAACGCTCTTCGCGTTTAAACCCCTACTAATTTTCTCTCCTAAAAGAAAAGAATTTAGTAAATGACGGGAAAAACAGAGAATAATACTTGCGAACAGTTATTTAAAAACATTATTGTTAACGCATGAACGGAAACTCTAATTGCTTGCTAGGCTTATACTCCGTGCCAATTTTCAAAGAATCCTCATACCTACCAATTCTTTCAAGAATTTCCTGAGCCTTTAGAGAACGACCTAATGCGTGAAGCTTGTGCGCATAAGCCGCAGTAACGTTTTCATCAACAAATCCATGCAATCTATAACCAGCCAACACCCTCAAACGCCTAGCTTCCTCACTAGCCTGTCTTTTTCCAGTGCCACTCGAAAAATGCTGCAACAAGAAATTAGCACCCTCTTCAGGAAGGCCCAATTCTTCGTACCACCGCCCAACTCTACCAATAATTTCGTAAGGCTTAGATTTTTGTTTAAACGCAGAAACTGCAGAACTCCTAATATTGCCGTCAACCCAGTCTAAAAACTTTTTCCTAGACTCATCAGACAAACCGCCAGAATTCACGATTTTAAGCGCGTGCTCTATGCGTTCGTGTTCAGGTAAATTATCTACTTGTTTAACAAAAACGGAATAATTAAGTCCCAAATTAGGATTAATTTTTAACCTCAAACCACTAGCTTGTTTTTCCAAACCAATTCGCTCAAGCAACTCGGCATAATCAATAGAACGCTTAACTAACGCCTCTGGCTTAAACTCATCCCTATGCGCTGGCGTCAAAACACGCAAATTAACTGAATGATCTCCCGCATCAACCCTCAACTTGAAAGATTCAACTAAAGCATTAATTCCCTTAAACTTAGATAAAAAATCCGCGCCCTCAAGTGCTAAACCAGACCGCCTATACCAATCGCCAACTCTAACAACTGCATCCCTAGAAGGCTCACCGGCTTTCTTTTCAAGCACATTGCTCCGCAAATGCTCTTCAGAAACACTAACTATGTGCTCTTCAATCCAAGAACGCAGCCACTTCTTAGAATCCAAATCAACCCGTGGCTCGTGAAGCAAACCAATAGCGTAACCGAGCCTACCTTCATCAGAAACTAAGGTATTGAAATGTTCTTTTACTCTTGAAATTTCCATTAACTAAAAAAGGTAAAGATAGTTAAAAAAATGATCTACACTAGATTTCAAAACTAGTTTTTTGATTGGGAACTTATTTCTAATTGCTCGCGTTTAGGCATTAATAGACTTGGCAGTGGAAAATAATAATTGTTTCTAAAAAAAAATGGGAAAGAAAACTTACTTGATTTTTGAGTCGTATTTTCCAGCGTTTACTTCGGCAATGAATTGTTTAGGATTCATTTTCTCGATTGTTACGCCTAGAGACAAGCAAGTTCCGGCTACTTCTTTTAATTGAGCTTTGGTCGAACCAGCTAGAGTACCGTCAGTCTTCATTCTGCAGATCTTTAGAGCTTGGTCGATTGAAATGTTTCCGATAGTCTTCTTGCCTTTGACTCCAGCTTCTTCCTTTACAGGAGCAGCGATTCCAGCTTCTTTTTTTACTAAAGCACTAACTGGAGGAGTACCGACTTCTATTTCGAATTCCTTAGTCGAAGAATCAACGATTACGGTTACTGGAACACTCATTCCGGCAAAGTCCTTAGTTTTCTCGTTAATTTTAGCAATTACTTGCCCAATGTTTACGCCTGCTGGTCCTAAAGCTGGCCCTAACGGAGGTCCAGCGGAAGCCTTGCCTCCTTCTACTAAAGCAGGAATAGTCATTTTACCCATTTAAAATATCACCCAACTTTTCTTTTTTTCTAAAAGAAAACTTGACTAAAGAAAAAATGCATCTAATTTTTTTTCTCTAAGTTTTCAATGAAAAAAGAAAGTTTAACTCAGAAGCTGCACTCATTATGAGGCTGGTTTAGGTTATTAAATCTTGTCTTCGAAATGTCAATACAATGGATTATGATGAAGCTTTTGATAAGCTCGAAGCAAACAAGGATTGGATTTTCGTTATAGCAGTAATAGCGGCCATAGCCGTGTTGTTTCTTGCTTTCTCGGTCAAGAACGAAGTTGATTCTAAACTGCCAATAGTTATTAGCGAGAAAGAAAAAAACGAGTCTTACGTTGAAAGCAGAGTGTCTGGAATTGTTTTAAAAAGCGCTTTTTTTCAAGACAGTGAAGGAAACTTAGTCAGGGAAACGATTATCGAAAACACTGGAGAAACAATAGATTTGGACGCTTTCGACGTTGTGCCTGAAGAGTATTCTAGAAACGTTAACGAAGTAGTATTCGAGCCAGCGGCTCAAGCAGAATTCTTGTCATTGAGTCCAGTAATCAGGAAAACTACGTTAAGCTTGAAGAAAGGAGAAAGCGCTAAAATAACTCGAAAAACCAAAGCATCAAACCCGTTTAATTACGAGACTGCGCCACTATTGATTTTAACAAAACCAGTTGAAAACGATGAACAATTATTGAACGAATTAAAAAAAACTACTACTTTGGGCTTGGGTTTTGTTGAAGTGAATGCTTTCGAAAAAAAAGTCTTAGAAGAATCAATAAAAAAACAAAACCCAACCAGAGTAATTAATTCATTAAACACTGCAGTAGAAGAAGCTAGAATGGAATTACAAGAAAACCCAAGCATTCAACCAAGAAAGCCATTGTTCTTGCAGAAAAACTTGCCTTACAAAACTAACTCCTTCCTGCTTTCAGAAATTCAAAACACTGAAATAGAACCAACTCAAGCGTCACTGTTTCCCGAATTGCCTGAATCAATCGAGTTTACTGCAACAGAAACCAACCCAATCGACGAAGAAAAAATTTCAATAGAAAGCACGGACTTGGGTGCGCCTTTAGTAAAAATTACGGGCGTGGCTAATAATTTTGTTTCATTCGATTACTCCAAAACGAGTAACGGTTACGACTTGTTTTTCGAGTCGTTTGTTTCTGGAGAATTCAAAGACGGGTTTTGGCAGTTTGACTCGGCACCGGGAGTAATGGAGATAACTTTTTCCAAAACACCAAACGAGAAAAAACTAGTACCAATAAACATTGAAATAAAACACGAACAAGCGCCCTTGTTTCCAGTAGAAGAATTTGGAACTGATTTAGACGCTACAGTAGAAGAAATTGAAGAATTACCAATAATTACCGTAGAACCTCAAGCTACTATTGCTCCTTCGACTTGCTTGCAAGACGCTCAAAAACTAGTTGACGCTGCTAAGAAATATGAAAAAAAGAGGTTGGCAGACTTCAGTAACCCGTGTCAATCTTATGCCGAGGATAAAGTGAGCTGTGCTTGTTTTGTTTCTCTTTCTTTGAAGGAAGGAAATTATGGAAGTGTTTTAGGACGAATAGAGCCCGCAGCTTATAGGATTTTCAACTTAGCTAAAAGCAAAGGCGCTATAGAATTCGGCGTCAACGATTTAAACAAGTTAAAACCAGGAGACTTAGTTTTCTTCAAGAACACTTATGCCGCTACACATGGCCAAACTATTACTCACGTTGGAATCTATGTTGGCAATGATAAAATGATTCACTCTGGACATCCAGTAAATATTGCCAGCGTTTCAACTTTTAGAGATAGAACTGGAAAAAATGCGTTTTATAAAGCGCTTCGAGTAATTCCCTCTTGCATAAACGAAAAATAAGATAAGAAAAAGGAAAAAGTTTTTTTGATGAAACTTTAGAAAAAAGTTTCTTATACTTGTTCTTGCGCGATTATTTTCACGGTATCGAGCTTGATTGTTACAGGGATTGGTACTGCGACTTCTACTAGTTCGACAGTTACTTCTTCCTTTTCCTTGTCGATGCGAACAACTTTTGCTTTTTCTCCCTTGAATGGACCAGACGTGATTTCAATAAAGTCGTCCTTCTTCAAAGTAATTTCAGCAGGTTTAGAATGTAATAATTCCTTGATTTCAGTTAATTCAACAGGCTTGTTCAAAATGCCTTTAACGTGAGGAACATTCGTAATTAATTTCTTTGCTTCAACTTCATCAGGAGCTTCGACTAGCAAGTATCCCTTCAACTTAGAGAAAACAATTAAAGCGCTAACTCCAGACTTTGTTTTCTTTACTTTCTCTGACAGCAAGTCGGCAACAATGCTTTCTTGACCGGCAGTAACTCTATAAGCATACAACATTTTTCCTCAAACACTCCTCGTAGCGAAATACGCAACCATTGAAATAACAAAACCAAAAACGCCAATCAATACTACGCCCAACGCAGTAGTCATGGCCATTTGCTTGTAAATATTAGCCTTAGGCTTGTAAGTAATCTCGATTATTCTTTGTGATTGTTGAATAAAGTTTTCCACTTCGTATTTTAAATCCATTTTTTTCAAAAACCTCACAAGAACTCTAAATCTATTGGCTCTTCAGCTCTTTCTTCTACTGAATGAGCAGAACCGTCTGAATTACGACCTTGCTTGATGCCGGTAATTACCGCCAATACTCGAACGGAAGTGTCTTCCATGTCGTTGTCGATTGCTGCGCCCCAAATAACGTGAGCGTCTTTTGAAATCCTGGAAGAAATAGCTTGCACTGCTGCTTCTGCTTCTCCAAGAGTCATGTCGCTTCCGCCAGTAATGTTAATCAACG
Organism: Microcaldota archaeon; assembly: GCA_013360305.1. GTDB lineage: Archaea > Micrarchaeota > Micrarchaeia > Norongarragalinales > Norongarragalinaceae > JABWCK01. The sequence goes on along the minus strand of JABWCK010000005.1, from coordinate 10,521 downwards.
CTTTATCTGCGTTAGTGACTTCCAAATCCAATAATGGAGAACTCAACGCTTTTTCAGCGGCAGTAATCACGCGGTCCCTTTGTTCTTTTGTTCCGACTTCTCCCAAGCCAATCATGGCTGTGCCGGATTTTTCTAGAATCGTCCTCAAGTCCGCAAAATCTAAATTTACTAAACCAGGCTTGGTAATTAATTCAGTAATTCCCTTCACGGAATTCGTTAAAACCATGTCGCTAGTCCTGAAAGCACTGTTTAACGGAAGATCTCCAGCAAACATCAACAACTTGTCGTTAGGAATAACTATTACCGTGTCAGCAGATTGTTTTAATTTTTCTAAACCAACCATAGCGTTCTGCATTCTTTTTGGCCCTTCAGAAGTGAAAGGAATAGTGCATACGCCTACGCATAAGGCTCCGGCTTCTTTTGCTGCTCGAGCGATTACATGCGCGGAACCGGTACCAGTTCCGCCACCCATTCCGCAAGTAACGAAAACCAAGTCATAACCCTTCAACAACGCAGTCAATTCAGAGTAAGACTCTTCAGCAGCAGCTTCTCCAACAGCAGGATTGCTTCCAGCACCCAAGCCACGAGTCTTTTTCTTGCCTAACAATAACTTTTTCTTGGCTTTAGTCTTCAACAAGTGTTGAGCGTCAGTATTCATGGCAATAATAGTAGTGCCTTCAATGCCTACTTCAGTCATTCGATTAATAGTATTGCTTCCAGCTCCGCCTGAACCAATAACCGCGATTTTTGGAGCGCTTTCCTGCAAGAAAGCCAACAAGTCAGCGTCTTCTTGAGAAACAGGTTTTCCATCAATCATTTGAACAGTATTCCTAGAAAATTCATCACTCATATTAACAATCCACTCAATAGAGGTATTATAACAACTATAACAATTGGCTTGAAAGAAATTAAAACCTTTCTACTCCAAAAAAAAACTTTTAGGATGGAAAACATCACTTGCCTTTGCCGACTATGCTTAAGACGACGCCTAAACCAACGCCTGCTACTAGTCCTAAAGCCAAGTTTTCTATCAGGGAACCGATTGCTACGCCTAAAGCCAAGCCGACTGCAACCCAAACTGCATCAAACTTCATTTGAAACCACGGTTTTTATTTTAGTGTTGAATAATGAATTGCAAATGAAGTTTAAAACACTAGTATTCGAGATAGAACACGGACGAAACGAAGTCGTATTGACTGAAGAGCAAGCCGAGAAAATCGGAGTTAAAATTCTAGATAGAGTAAAAATAACTCGAGGAAACAAGACCGTCAACGCGATAGTAGATGTTTGCGCTAGTTGTGTTGGAAGAGACCAAATTGGAGTATTCTCTGAAGTAGCTAAACAATTAGGATTGAAAGACAACACCGTTATCGAAGTAAACGCTAACGGTCGTCCAGCTTCGCTTGATTATATTAGAAAAAAACTAGACGGCGGAACACTGGAAGCAAAAGAAACTAAAGCAATTATAGAAGACTTAATGAGTGAAAACTTAAGCAAAGTAGAATTAGCAATATTTATCGCAGCAGTATACACTCGTGGAATGAATACTGACGAGACGGTTGGATTAACTAATGCTATTTATTCTTCTGGAGGAAGGTTAAAATTCCCTGGAAAAACAGTCGTCTCACAACACGGCATTGGAGGAGTAGCTGGAGACAGGACGTCAATGTTGTTAGTCCCAATAATCGCGTCTTTGGGAATAACTATTCCTAAAAGCGCTTCTCGAGCAATATCTAGTTCTGCAGGAACTGCTGACGTAATGGAAACATTATGCAAAGTAGATTTTCCTTTAGAAAAAGTAATGAAGATAGTAAAGAAAACCAACGGTTGCTTGATTTGGGGAGGAAACGTTGGACTAGCAGCAGCCGATGATAAGTTAATTCAAATTCGAAACCCGCTTCACTTAGACCCTAAAGCATTATTGTTGTCAAGCATTCTAGCCAAAAAGAAAGCAGAAGGAGCAGAAATGGCGTTAATCGACTTGCCTATTGGTCGCGGAACAAAAATGAAAAACAAGGAAGAAGCGATTGCTTTAGCAAACGAGTTCCGCGCATTAGGCGCAAAACTAGGCATGAGAATAGAATGCACTATTACTGATGGTTCTGAACCAATGATGCCTTTCATTGGGCCGCAATTGGAAGCTCAAGCAGTAATGAAAATGCTTAAAGGCGAAATGCAAGGAGAATTGCTCGAAAAATCGCTAGTAATCAGCAGTTACTTGTACGCAATGGCTAAAGATTGTTCAAGAGAAGAAGCATACAAGATATGCAAACAAGCACTAGTTTCAGGCAAGGCTTACAAGAAAATGCTGGAAATAATTGAAGCACAAGAAGGCAATCCTAAAATCAACATTAACAACATAGTTAAAGCCAAATACAACAAAACGCTTTACGCCAAAACCGAAGGCAAAATAAGCCACATTGACAACCACGACTTGTCTCTAGTTGCTCGAACTCTTGGTTCTCCTAAAATAATGGAAGCAGGAATCGAATTGCACAAAATGAAAGGCGACCGCGTAAAAAAAGGAGATGCATTGCTGACACTATACTCTAAAGAGAAAATCTACATTGAAGAAGCAGAAAAAGTGTTCTCTAAGTTAAACGTAATAGAAATCGGAAACATAGTAATGCAAGTAGTTTAAGAAAGACTTGCTTTGTATGTTCTAATATTTCTTTTTGCTCTAGGCATTAATTTTTCCCGACCATGCTTAGTAACAAACATAAACCCCTTATGTCTATTTGCCAATAAATTAAGAGCCCAAACCGATTTTGGAGGCCAATCTTTTACAGATGATCCACCTTCCACTCTCAACTCTTCATTGTTTCTAAGAAAATTCTCATAAGTACTAGCCATTGGAGATAAGTCAGCATCATGCAATACTTTTTCAACATTAGTTATTGGCTTATATTTTTGGTCAAAATGTTTTGTTCCGCGCATTATGGCTTTAGTTAGTTTATCATGAAGACCCTGATCATTGACGCCTAATTCCTTCAATACATTTACCGCAAACCTAGCACTAGCTTCTTCGTTATCTGATTTGCCCCGGTCATAAATAACATCATGAGACAAGCAAGCTAAAAACAATAATTGGCGTTCTTCAAGAGAAAGGTTAATTCCTTCAATTTTTGAAATAGCTTTAGCTTTAGTCAGTACGTACAAGTGATGATCCCAAGTATGATATCGTCTGTGATCATCTTGTTTTACTCGTTCTCTCATTCTTTTTCCAAAATCTCTAAGAACTTCAGAATTCAACAACAAAATCACCTTTCGTCGTAGATTACTACTTCAAATATTGAGGCAGGCACTTGTATGCTGTATTTTTCTAACAATTCAGGCGAAGCCTCTCCAATTACGCCAATTTTTTTATTCTTGTTGAAAACTGAAGCGCTTCTTCCATTAATGAATTGTTTTGATTCTAAGGGTTTTAGTTCAACTTCAAACAATTTAGATAGTATTGAAGCTACGCTGCTTAAGTTTGAGTCGCTAGAGCAATCAATTACGCACAAGTGAGTTTGAGTGCGAGTTCTTTGGTCTCGTTTTGAGTCGTTGATGACTACTTCTCCTACTTCAAACAATTTTTGAGGATAAGTCAAGTGAGTGTTTTTGCTTAATACTTGCATTAATGAAGGCAAGATTGTCGAACGCAAGGCGTTGTAGTCTGAAGAAACAGGGTTTTTTATTTTAACCAAGTCGCTCGAAGCGAATGCTCGATCGTTTTTTTCAGGGCTAGTTAAAACGTGAGTGTTCAATTCAGTGAATCCGAATCCTATCATTAAATCCCTAATTTTTTCTTCAACAAGGGTTTCATTGCTTAATGATCCTTTAGTGAATACTCTAGGCGTGATTGGGTGCATTTCGTTCAATCCGAAAGCAATTGCTGCTTCTTCAACTAAATCAATCCAGTGCAAGAAATCCGTCCTGTACCCGGGAATTTTTACTAGTACTGAGTCTTTTCCTTTTGCTTCAGCGTCAAGCCTTGCTTTTTGGAGTAGGGAAATTAATTGTTTTTGAGTTAATTCAACGCCTATTGTTTTAGAAGCGTCGCTTGTTTTCAAAACCATTTCTTCTTCCTTGAGTTGAAGGCCGTTTTTTAGTGAATAAATTTTCCAGCCCTTGTCTGCAAAGTCTTGAAGCATTATCAACAAAGCAGAATTGCAAGCATTAAAGTCAGTTCCAGTAATTTCGACGAGCATTTTCTTGGTTTTAGTAGTTACTGCAGTAGCTGCAGAGTTTAAAATCGGAGGGAATGAAATGATTTTTCCACTAGCATCGCGAATAATAGGATACTCGCTCAAGTCTTTCAAGATGAAAGCGTATTCCTTGCCTTTCTCGGTGTCTTTAAGCACTTCGTGCAAAGTCATTGTTTTTTCTTCTTTCAAGGGAACGAATTTCTCGCTGGGTTTTCCAGTAGTGTACGTAATCGGGAAGTGAATTGATGAACAATCGTGTACGCCTATAGCTACTTTCTTTCGTCTTCGGCCGTGAGTTAAAGTTAGTTTTTCTTGGATTTGAATTAATTCCTCAAAATCTTGCTCGTTCAAAGAACACTCTACTATGGCTCCGACTACAATGGGTCTAATCTTTTTGAGTTTTGAGTCAATGATTATTTCGTCTTTGGATTCTGAAAATTTTAGTTTAGGAATGCCTTTTTCTTTTCCTTGAACTCCGTTCAAGTAACGAATTATTCCTTCAGCAGACAACAAGTCAGGCCGGTCTGGAGTGACTTCTAGCTTTAATTCATCCCCATTTAATCCTTCGAAGCCGCATTTTATTCCAGCTAACGCTTCATACAAAGCGTCTCCTTTCAAGCCAGTTTTTTTCTCTAACTTTTTTTGCGAAACAATTATTCCAACCATTTTACAATCACAACTTTCTCAAAATATGTCTAACGTGATCATCATTTAATGCACCAGAAGAATACGCATTAGTAGACTTAATAGCAGCAATTAGGTTCTCTCTAGGCTCAAACACTTTAAATTGTTTAAGTGCACGTTCTACTTCTTCCAAATGAATTAAATCAATATCGCCAAGACCGCCTTTGCCTCTCATCGAAACGATAGTTCCAGGTTTAATTAACTTCTTTTCATGAAGTGGTTTTGGTTTTGTTTCACGATTACCAAATCTATCTCTCGGAATTCTCATTTTCTTAGCAACTCCAAGTTTTGAGTGAACAAGTCGCGAATGTCAGTAATGCCCATAGCATTCATTGCTAACCGGTCAATACCCAAGCCCCATGCTAGTACGGGGTGTTTTACGCCTAAACCGGCAAGCATTTCTGGACGGAACATTCCTGCGCCGCCGACTTCAATCATTCCTTTTCCAGGAACTTGAGTGTACATTTCAACGCTGGGTTCAGTGAATGGAAAATAGCTAGGCACGAATTTTACTTTCTTAGCGCCAAAAACTTCAACAGCAAATTCCTTCAAGTAACCCAACAACTCGCGAAGCGAAACACTATCGTCTAAAACTATTCCCTCGCATTGGTTGAATTCAATAAAGTGCTTCCAGTCAATCTCATCAGGCCTAAACACGCGACCAATAGAAAACAACTTAGTAGGCGGCTTTAATCCTGAAGCTAGTTGCCTAGCAGACAAAGTAGTCGTTTGGCTTCTTAAGACTAGACGCGTTGCAATCTCTGCATCCCACTTGTACTGCCAGCCCTTGCTTCCGGATAATCCAGACTCGTGAGCTTTCTTGACTTGGTTTAAAACATTCTTGTCTACAACTTCACCGCTTTGTACGCCGTCAACCATGAAGACGTCATGCAATTCTCTAGCGGGATGGTCTTGCGCCATGAACAACGCATCCATGTTCCAGAACTCTAATTCGACAAAATGACCGTGAACTTCCTTAAAGCCTAAACCAACTAGTTTTTCTTTTATTCCTCTAACGAATTGCTTGTAAGGATGCTTTCTGCCAAAATCAACTTGTTTTACTAAAGTATTCAAGTCATAACTAGAAAACTTCTTGTTCTTCCAAGAACCATCACGAAGCAATTGAGGAGTCAATTGAGAAACGAAATCGTTTTTCTCACTAGATGCCTTCAAACCCAAATTAGTAACAGTCGCAGTAACATTTTTCTCTTCTTTTAATTCAACCAGTTTTCTAGAAGACAACAATTTTTCTTTCCCAAAAACAGGTTCGCCCTCTTTCAATAATTCAATTAAAGAATCGAACTCGCTTTCTCTTCCTACAGGCACTAAGAAAGTCTTGTCATTCTTCTTGTCAATCTTAGCCAGGTTAGTTTTTACTATCCACTGTAAAGCAATGCCTTTTTCAAAATCACTCAAGCCAGAGTGTTTTAACGCTTCATTCAATTCGGTTTCTTTGCCTTTCAAAGAATCGAACAATCTTTTTTCAGGCGTGCCCTTGTCAGAATAAAGCAATCCTTCTTTGGATAAAACAATTTTAGTAACTACTTGTTTTTCTAAAGAAACGAGTTGTTTTTCTTCTAATGAAGACAAAACGCTCATTACAGTGCTTTCACTCAATCCAGTAGCGGAAGTTATTTCTTCAATAGTGCAAGTTTTTTTCTTTACTGCATTCAATACTAGTAGCTCGTTTTCTTTTAACATAGTTTAATTCCTGTTTAATACTAAACCAATTATTCCACGCATTTTCAGCAAGTGTTGAAGCATGAAGTCGGTGCTTCCTTCGAAAACTATTTTGTCGTTTTCAGTTTTAAGGCAATCGCAATCTCCGTTCCTGATAACGAAAGCGCTTTTTTCAATCAAAGAATTTCGCTCACTCAAAGGAACTGAGTCAAACTCTATAACGTTTTCATCAACTACGCCAATAGCAGTCGCGTTTCGACCGTTAACTACTAGCGAACCAGTTACTTCAGCGCCGACAGCGCCAATAATAGAATTAATCGAGCTATTTTCAGCAACTAAATCCAGCTGAACAATCACTCCCTTGAACGAAGTGGAATTGTATCTAGTAAAATCAAATTCTGAGTCTCTTTTCAAAATGTCTCCAAATTCTTTAGCAGGATTACACGATATTATTTTCAATCCTTCTAAATCAGATTCACAAGTCTTGTTTGAAGTAAAGAAAAAAACTGCTCCCACGAAAACTATTAACGCCAATACTCCAAGTAAAATCCATTCCTTCCTTATTCGTTTGTCATTTTTTTCTTCAGTCATACTAACAACTCCATTCCTTCTTGTGCAGATAACACGTTGCTAAATTCTTGTTTTGCTTCTTTTACTAAAATACTCCTATCAGAATAACGGTGACTAAAGTGAGTCAACAATAATTTTTTTACCTTTGCTTTTTTAGCAATTTTTGCTGCTTGCAACGCAGTCAAGTGTTTTTTTTCCAACGCCAATTCTTTTTCTGAGTCAGAAAAAGAAGAATCACAAACAAACAAGTCTGCCCCGCCAGCTGCTTCAACCAGCGAATCGCAATACATAGAGTCTCCGGAGAAAACTATTTTTTTTCCCTTCTCCTCAAAAGTAACTTGTTCTAGTTTGATCGTTTTTCTGCCGATCTTGATTGATTTTTTTTCTAACAATTCGCCGAACAATTTTCCTTCCACGCCTAAAGCTCTTGCTTTGTCTTCGAAGAATTTTATTTTCGCGTGTTCTTCCAACGCGTAGCCTAAAGCATTCGTAGAGTGTTTCACGGGAAAAGCTTTAACTGAAAACAACTTGTTCTCGAAAACAACACCACTGGAAACTTCCTTCACTACTATAGGGAAAGCAGGTTGTAAGGGTTTTAACGAAAACACTGATTCCAAGAAAGACTTAATTCCTTTAGGGCCGAATATTTTCAACTCTTCCTTTCGTCCATTCAAGCCCATTGTCTGTACTAACCCGAATACTCCAAGAAAATGATCTGCATGCAAGTGTGTTATAAACACGCAATCTATGCTGCCGTAGTTAGCGCCATACTTCATCATTTGTCTCTGTGCTCCCTCGCAACAATCAAACAAGAATACTCCACCATACTTGACTGCAAAACAAGAAGGCACGTGCTTAGAGCTAGGTAATGAAGCAGACGAACCTAAACAAATTACTCTAATCATTTCAACTCACGATAAACAAACTAATATAATTATTACAACTATTATTGTATTAAACAAAGACTTTTAAGGGTACTAATTAAATGGCTAAGAAAAAACACTTGAATTTTAAGGACACGAGCGAAATCGAAGTTCCAAAAAACTTGATCGACCAAGTCATCGGGCAGGAAAAAGCAGTAAAAATAATACAAAAAGCAGCTAGCCAGAAAAGAAACGTAATGCTAGTCGGCTCGCCCGGAACAGGAAAATCGCTACTAGCTCAAGCAATGAGCGAGTTGTTGCCAGTTTCTCAATTAGAAGACATTCTAGCCTACCCCAATAACGAAGACGAGAATACTCCAGTAATAAAACGAGTCAAGGCAGGCGACGGACAAAAAATACTTGAAAAAGAAAAAACTAAAGTCAACGTTTCAGGCGGAAACTTGAACATACTAATAGCCGTATTCATGTTGTTGTCATTCGTCTACTTGCTTTATTTTGGACGAGACTACTTCGGCGACGTGATTACCGCTGCCTTGCTAATAACGCTAGTAATGGTTGGATTCTTGTTTGCATTAGTCGCTTCACTAGGCAGCCAATTAAACCGCGGAAGAAGCTTGATTGACGTAGCAGTGCGACCCAAGATACTCGTTGACAACGCCAACAACAAAACCGCTCCATTCATTGACGCTACCGGCGCAAGAGCTGGAGCATTGCTTGGAGACGTCAAACACGACCCATTCCAATCAGGCGGACTTGGTACGCCTCCACACTTGAGAGTAGATGCGGGATTCATTCACAAGGCACACAAAGGAATACTCTACATAGACGAAGTTTCCTTGCTATCACAAAAAAGCCAGCAAGAATTACTCACCGCAATGCAAGAAAAAAAATACGCTATTACTGGACAAAGCGAAATGTCTTCAGGAGCAATGGTCCACACCAAGCCAGCGCCATGCGATTTTGTTTTAGTAGCAGCAGCTAACTACGGCGACTTGAAAGGAATGCACCCTGCTTTGCGTTCAAGAATCAGGGGTTACGGTTACGAAGTATACATGCAGGAAACTATTGCAGACACTCCAGAAAACCAAGAAAAACTAGCTCAATTCATTGCTCAAGAAGTAAAGAAAGACGGCAAAATACCCCACTTTACTAGGGACGCAGTATTAGAAGTAATTAATGAAGCTCGACGCAGAGCTGGACGCAAAAGCAAGCTTACCTTAAAACTAAGAGAACTAGGAGGATTAATCCGAGCAGCAGGAGACTTAGCAATCGAGAAAAAACTAAACCTAGTTACTGAAAAAGAATTAATCGAAACAAAAGACCTAGCGTCTACACTAGAATCACAAATGGCCAAGCAAATCATAGAGTACAGGAAAGACTACCAAGTATTCAAAAACACTGGCTTCAAAGTCGGTTCAGTTAACGGCCTAGCAGTAATGGGCGATGCAGGAATTATTCTCCCAATAGTTGCAGAAGTCGCGCCAGCTTCATCAAGAGAAGAAGGAAAAATCATTGCTACAGGAAAACTAGGAAGCATTGCTAAAGAAGCAGTAGAAAACGTTTCAGCACTAATCAAACGACACACTGGAAAAGACACTTCATCGTACGATATACACATTCAATTCCTTCAAACATACGAAGGAGTAGAAGGCGATTCGGCAAGCGTATCCGTAGCAACAGCAGTCATTTCAGCAATAGAAGACGCGCCAATAGACCAAAGCATTGCTTTAACCGGCTCACTAAGCGTTAGAGGCGAAGTCCTCCCAGTAGGAGGAGTAACTCAAAAAGTAGAAGCAGCAATTGAAGCAGGCGTAAAAACAGTAATCGTTCCATACGCCAACAAAGACGACATTGTACTAAACGATGAAAAACTCAAGAAGATAAAAATAATTACTGCAAAACGCTTTTACGACGTGTTGAAAAACGCATTAAAGGATACTAAACAAAAGAAAGACCTATTATCCCAAATAAGCAAAGAATTCGACGAACCCGAAAACGAGTAAAAACACTAAATAGGGTTCCGGATTATACTCGCAACTATAGAGAAAGCCTTTTAAAGCATCCTTGAGAATATTGTTCTACCGAATTTTGTCTCAAAGAGTGGTTGCGAGGGAGAAGGGAACGAAATTCGATTTCTACGGGATTGCCTCCTTGGGGTTGCCTTATCTCCTCGTACCACAGTCTCTTAAATTACCTTACGGTAGAGTATAAATTTTTATTCGGCCGGTCCGTGTTTGAAAAATTTTATAAAAAGTTATTTCACATCATTCCGACAAGTTAGTCATTATTCTTAGACTTCAACTTGTGAATGAACGGAGTAATTCGTACGCCATAACCTAACCTAGAGGTGAGCAAAAGCCACAATCTCTTAAAGCTAAAGTCTGACATGTAAACACTCACGAATCCAGCCTATAAAAAAGTATCCACCCAAAAAAAATAATAATTTTCATAAAAAAAACTAATAATACGCGGATTTATATTAACGAAAAGTGATGAATTGTTTAGCTGTAAAT
>JABWCK010000044.1 GCA_013360305.1 Microcaldota archaeon | reverse complement strand
GATAATCTTGTCAAATTCTTTCTTTTCATACCATTCAGGAATGCTTCGCCCATCCATTGGTTTTCCAGTAATTTTATCCAACCCAGAGCCCTTAAACTCGCCTTTTGACATGATTACTCCAATCGGACGCAAGTCAATAGACGGCTTGTTCAAAATATCAATAGGCGTGAAACTATGCAAGGCGGTTCTTTCTTTCAAGAAATTATGCTCAAAATTCAAGTTGTAGCCAACAGGCACGAAAGTAAAAGGATAGTCGTCCAAGATTTTAGTTTTTTTAATGAATTCAGCGAGTATTTCTCGCTCTGAAGACTCCCACTCCTTCAAAATAATTAACTCGCCAACAGCTTCTCCAGTAGTTCTATCCAGTTCTTGGAATTGAATGGTAATAACCTTGTTTTTCTTGGCATCCAACCCGGTTGTTTCAATGTCGAAATAGTAATTAGGCATGATTAGAATTAGTTTTTTGCCTTAATTTAACTTTTTTTTAGTATTTTTTTTCTGTTTTTATTGAACCGTCGGGTTTGAATGTTTTCCATAACCCGGTTTTCTTGCCGTTCTTGAATCGTCCAACGTCTATTAGTTTCCCGTTGTCGTAGTACCGCTTCCATAATCCTTCTTGCTTGTTTTCTTTAAAAGAACCAACTTGCAGCAAGCCGCCGCCTTCGCGGTACCACTTCCATGGACCAGTAAATTTTCCGTCAACGAATTTTCCTGCAGCGCGTAGTTTTCCGTTTCTAAAATAGTGCTTGCAGTAACCATTCCGCTTGCCGTTCTTGTAGGTAACGACTGCGGATAGTTTTCCGTCAGTAAAGTATTCTTTTACTATTCCGTTTTTATTCTTCTTCTGCGAATTTTTTGATTTCTTCAAAGTTTTCAACTATTAGTTTAGCTTTGTTTTTTCCGAAAGTGAATGGGAAAGTGTCATCCTCAGTTTTTTTTAAGACTATTACTTTTTTTCCTTTAAACTCGCCATATTCAATCATTTTTTTTCCACCTTTTTTAGTTTACTGCGCCGATTGGAGTGTGTTTTGGGTCTATTTTGTTTAATTCTCTAGTAATCCAGTAGTACCCAATGACGGAAGAAATAACGTTTCCTACTAAGATCGCGATCCAAATGCCGTTTATTGAACTATTTGGTTCTTGAGTTAAGAATAACGCAAGGGGTATTGATAGCACGATGAATTTAATGACGTAAATCCAAAAACCAGGCCATGACTTGCCGATGGCTTGGAATGCGCTAGCTTCAACCATTGCTGCTGCTAGAAAACCATAACTTAATCCGACGATTAGAATGTATGAATTAGCGTATTGAGTTACTATTGGTTCACTAGTAAACACTCCGATAATAAAGTTTGAAAAAATTATTGACAAGACGCCTATTATGGTTGAACCGATGAATGAGTATTTTAGGGCTTTTTGAAACGCGTGTTTTGCTCTTTGTTTGTTTCCGGATCCAATGCTTTGGCCCATTATTGCTATTGCAGCGAAAGCAAATCCAACTGCAGGCAAGAAAGCAAAGAACTCGATTCTGAATCCTAAGCTGAAGGCGATTGAGCCGATTTCGTTGAATTTGAGTGAAGTAATGAATATCAACGCCGCCATTCCAATAGGGTAAATAACTTGAGTTAAAGACGCGGGTATTCCGATATTAACGACTTCTTTTACGGACGCCCATTTGAAGCTTAAGTTTTTAGCGTGGAAGCGTATTTTCCTGTTTTTGCGGGATAAAATGTATAATGCGGTTGCAATGAATACTGCTTGGGATATTAATGTTGCGAGAGCTGCTCCGCTTATTCCCATTGGTGGAATGCCGAATCCTCCGAAGATTAATAACGGGTCTAGGATTACGTTTACTAGCGTGGATAAAGCAAACATTTTGGTTAGCGTGAAAGTATCTCCTTCAGAGTTGAAGGCGAACATTATGGCCATTAATAAGAAGAACAAGACTGACCCGCCTGCGGTTACTATGAAGTACTCCATTGTTGGTTGAAATACTAGTCCAGTTGCTCCGGATGCGGTGAGGATTTCGTTTCTAAACACTAGAGCAATTATTGTAAAAAACAAGCCGATTAATACTGCCAAAACGAATGATTGGCCTAAAACTCGTTCTGCTTCCTTGATTTTCTTGGCGCCAATATTCATGGCCATGATTACGCTTGATCCAATGGCTGCACCCATTCCTAAACCAACCATTGCGAATAAAGCGAGTTGGGCTATGCTTACTGCCGCGATTGCTTCGGCAGAAATTTTGCTTACCCAAAACGCGTCTACTAAGTTGTATAAAGTATAGAAAAAGACTGAAAGCATTAAGGGCCAAGCTAAGTCCCATAATTGTTTTGGAATGCTGCCTTTAGTTAAGTCTTTTTCGTCCATTTATTTTTGCACTAGTGTCTTGAACCCGCCGTAAGACATTCTCTTCATGTCAAAAGGCATTTTCTTGCCTCCATTTGTGGGGTCATTCATTGAAGAGTCGCTCATTACTTTCTTGTTTACTGCATCGCGGTGCGCTCGAGACTTGAATATGATGAATGAAAAGAATACTGTTTCGGTTGGTTTGGCTTTAGTTAGTTTTGGAAAAGGCATGAACTTCATTCCGCCCATGTTTGGGTTCAAGTCATCTCCAACGCACTCGAAATACTGTAAAGCTCCGTGCTTCATCCAGATTTTTTTGCCTAATTCTGCCATTTTCTTGTAAGCGTTAACGTTTTTCTTTGGTACTACTAAAACAAATCCATCAACATAAGTCATTTTTCTTCACCTTTATTTTTTATACGTGTAATTAACCATCCAGTGTATGCCGAACTTGTCGACGCACATTCCAAACCAAGCTCCCCAAAACTGGTCAGCTAAAGGCATTGTAACCATTCCGCCTGCAGATAGCTTGTTGAATAACTCGGTAGCTTGTTCTTTTGAATCTGGTTCAAGAGACAAGGAAACGTTAGTTCCCATTTTGTAGTTATTCATCATTGATTCTGGAGTATCGCTGCCCATTAAAGTACTATTTCCTACTGGTAAAGCGACGTGCATTATTTTTTCTTTGTCTGAGTCAGGAAAGTCTCCTGGTGCTTCTTTGAATTTTTGAATCATTGAAAACTCGCTTCCAAAAACACTCTTGTAGAACAAGAATGCTTGTTCAGTCTTGTTTCCAAAATTCAAGTAAGGATTCAACTTCATTAATAACCACCTTTCATAATTAGCGTTTTGTTGCTTTTCTTTGTTTGGTTCTTTGTAATAGTTAGTTTTAGAAACACGAAAAAAGATTATTTAATTCAAATGAAATTACTCAAAAAAGACTGGCTAGCAATACTAGCCATTGGTTTGTTTGTATTATTATTCTTCAAGCCAGTCATAGCCGGAGACGGATTCGGGTATTATACTTTGCTTGAAGGAATGGGACGCGACGGTACAATAAATCTTCAAAACCAATTGCATTACAACCAAGCCAGCGGTGGAGAAACTGTTTTCTACTACGAAAAAACCGGTATTTACTCTACCCAATACGCTCCCGGTTTTGGATTGCTAGCAATGCCGTTATACAAAATAACGCTATGGCTAGACGATTTTAGCTTGTTTCACATTCAAGACTCTTTCTTCTTAGCAGAAAGAGGAGACATTCTCATTCACATGCTCAGCGTAGCATTAACTAGCCTTGTTTTTGTTGCAGTAGCGATTGCAATTGCTTTCTATTTATTGAAAAAGCTAGGCTTCGAAAAACAAGCTTGGCTGGCAGTCTTGTTGGGCTTCTTTGGTTCGCCGTTAATCAGGTATGCTACTTACGATTTATCGTACACTCATGCAGTTGAAGCAGGGTTGCTGGCGATAGCGTTATTCTTATTCTTTGAAAAGAAACCCGCTTGGTTGATTGGATTCGTTTTAGGAATAATGACCCTAGTTAGGTACTCAAGTGCGTTATTCGCCGTGCCATTCATTTTATACTGGTTATGGAAAAACAATCGCGCTGACAGCATAAAACTAGTTGCTGGAGCACTACCGTTCGGTCTTTTGTTGTTAGCGTATTTTGCTGTAGCGTATGGTTCTCCGTTTATTTCTTCATACCAAGCATCCGGCAGCTTGGAAAACAATTTTTCTCTACCAATACACTTCTTGAACGTGTTGTTTTCACTATCAGCTGACCCGGCTGGATTGTTTTGGTGGACTCCACTAGTAGTATTATCTTTCGTCGGGTTATTGAAGTGGAGTGATGAACGAAAGTGGGTTTTGACTGGCTTGTTTGTAGTATTGTTGATTGTTACCAGCATGTCTTACAAAGGAACAACCGGATTCTCGTTTAGCCATAGGTATTTCGCTGCGTTGTTTGTGCCAATAATAATCGGACTAGCTGTTTTGTTAAAAAATGCTAAATGGAGGAAGCCGTTGATTGCGTTGGGTTGTTATACTGTATTATTGTTTTTCTTGCACTTGGCGGGAGTTGATTTTTACAATGGTTTTCCTAGCTTGCCTGAAGTTTACCGCTTCTGGATTGTGGAAGGAAACTTGCCTAGACTGCCAGAATTATTGTTTAACAAGTTGGGAATAGTTAGGTTGGTGTTGTTGAAGTGAAGACTGTAATAGTTACTGGCGGTAGTAGGGGAATTGGTTTCGCTACTGCCAAGCTTTTAAGTGAAGCTGGGTTCAACGTAGTTATTTGTTCTACTAATGAAAGCGAAGTAAAGAAAGCAGCAGAAAAAATTAATTCTAACGTATTAGGCGTAGTTTGTGATGTTTCTAAGCCGAGTCAAGTCAAGAAATTGTTTGATTTTGCTTTGAGAGAGTTCGGAAGCGTTGACTTCGTAGTAAACAACGCGGGTGTAGGCAAAAGCAAAGCCTTAGCTGATACTAGTAATGAAGAAATTGATTCAATGCTTGACGTAAACGTTAAAGGAATGCTTTATTGTTGCCGCGAGGCAGAGAAATTAATCAAGAAAGGAGCTATAGTGAACGTGTCTAGTTTTTATGGAGAAAACGCTGGGGCTAATGCTTCAGTTTACGCTGCTTCAAAGTTTGGAGTAATTGGTTTAAGCAAGTCTCTAGCGGCTGAATTCTATCCGAAAATCAAAGTATTCGTTGTTTGTCCGGGTTCTATTGATACTAGAATGCTTCGCGAAAACTTCGGCGGCCGAAGCGGTGCTCCGCCTGAAAAAATAGGGGAAATAATCTTGAAGCTAATTACTGAATTCGAAAAAACTGACTCGGGAACAATTATTCAAGCCTGGAAGCGTTAAAGAAATAATACTTTAGCTTCGCC
>JABWCK010000043.1 GCA_013360305.1 Microcaldota archaeon | reverse complement strand
ATCTTTTTTTTCTCAGTGTTTCCAGGAACTAAAACAACTCGTTCCTGTAAGGATTGCTTGCATGAATCAGGCTGGGCTAGTAATCGAGAATCCCTAACACCAATCGCTAATTTAAGCAAAGAATGCTTGAACCATTCTCTTTCTCCGCGAATCATGAACGCGCCTTGCGCCAAGAATTCGCCACTAACGTGCTTGTCTACTTGGCTTTTCTTCGCGCAGTAAACATTAACATTCAACAATCCCCGCTTCCACGCGCTGGAATAACAAGCAACGAATTGCGCTGCTTCAGACTTATCCTCAACGCTAGCGTTTACTCCTTTCTTTAACAACAACGCCGGCGAGCCTTGCACGTCAGCGTGAAAAAACAAGTCTCCTTCTTCAAAGTAATTCTTGTATAACGAATCGTTTTGCTTGGAGTCTTTTCCAGCAACCGCAAGCAAATTGTTGCTAGTATTAAAGTAGTGAAATCGTTCGAACCATTCTCGAGTGCGGAAGTCTTTTACTAACACTTTTCGTTTAGACGCTACAGATTGTTTTTTTTCTTCTAAAGCTAGTTTTTTTTCCGACTGAATCAATGCTTTCCTTGCACCGTCGGCTTTTGCCTTGAATTTTTTCGACTCCGAGTAAAGAAAACTAGCGTTTTCAAACAATGATTTTTTCAAGTCGAGAATAATCTTCATTTCGCAGTCTCTTTTGTTTTCTTTTTCCTCACGGTTTTAACTTTAACAGGCGTGTCAACTTCTTTCTTAACGTAAGGCTTCTTAGTCCATGATTCTTTGCTCTTGCAATCGCGAGTCAAACACATATTGAACGGCCTCTTGCCTCGGCGAATTACAGTAATTATTGGAACCTTACAAAACTCGCAAGTTTTTCCAGTTGGTTTTACTAAGGAATCCCTCGGCAAAGAATAAGTAGTCTTGCATTCAGGGTAAGCATTGCATCCAACAAACAAACCAAAACGAGACTTCTTTATTGCTAAGTCTCCTTTCTCGCATTTAGCGCATTTTCCAAGCAAGCTTTCTTGGCGTTGAGTCTCGTTCATAGCAGACAATAATTGTTCTCCTAATTCGCGCTCGTTGGCTTTGAATTCTTCAACTATTTTCATCAACGCTTTTTCTCCTTCCACTATTACGTCCTTGCTTTTGCGCTTTTCATTTTGAATGTCTTCCATTTCTTCCTCGAAGTGGCGAGTTAATTCTTCTGAAGTGAGTTGAGGAACAAATTTAGACAAGCTGTCGGCAACCTTCAAGCCTAAAGGCGTGACTTCAATGCTTTTGCCGCTTAAATAATTTCGATCAAACAAGGTTTGAATAATGCTGGCGCGAGTAGCTTTAGTACCTAAGTTTAGTGACTCGAGTTTCTTGATTGCTGAAGCAGGAGTAAAACGATTAGGCGGTTGAGTTTCTTTCTCGGTTTTTTCTAGCTTTTCGATTTTTACTTTTTCTCCTTCAGTAAATTCAGGCAAAGTAATTTCATCAAGCCTCAAGAATTTTTCGTAATGCTCAAACCAATTGCGTTCAATAGTTACAGACCCAGTAGTTGAAAACTTTTCACCGCAATCAATCAACACTGTTTGCCTTTCACGAACAGCGCTTTCTCCAAAACAAGCCAAAAAACGACGGCCTATTAATTCAAACAACTTTAACGCTTCGGCAGAAACGTCACTAGGCTTTTCTCCAGTCGGGTGAATAGCTGGATGCGCTGGGTCGGATTTTTCTCCCTCGTAAGGAACTAGTTTAGGTTGCTTCAATAATTTTTCAGTTGATTCAGAAAACATTGGTTGGTTAGATAATTTTTCAATGATTTTCTTTAAGTTCAATTGAGCTGGTAATTTTTGCGACGAAGTGCGAGGATAAGAAATCAAAGCAGCTTCATATAATTCTTGAGCTAGTTGAAGAGTGCGAGTAGGCGCGAACCCAAACACTTTGTAAGACTCTAATTGTAAAGCAGTCAAGTCAAACGGCTTCGGGGGCAATTGCTTGAACTTCTTTCGCTGAACGCTCTTTACTATTCCCTCCTTAGAACAATTGTTTAATGCTTTCTGTGCCTCGGTTTCGTCAAAAAACCGGTCTTTTTCATGCAAGAACTCGGTTTTCTTTACATGAATTGAAAGAACCCAGTATTTCTTAGGGACAAATGAAAGAATTTGTTTTTCTCTCTCGGCTAAGAAATGCAACGACGGCCCTTGAACGCGTCCGATGCTCATTATTCTGAAAGCTCCTGCTTTCTTTATTGCAGTAATCAACGCGCGAGACGCGTTAATACCCCACAACCAGTCTAGAATGTGGCGGGTTTCTCCTGCAGAAATAGTGCTTTCATCTAGTTTTTTCAACGAGTCAAATGATGCTCTCAAATCATCGGCGGTTAAAGTGTTAAACAACATTCTTTTCGCGTCTTTTCCTTTTCCTAAAAAGCGAATAACGTTTCCACCAATCAAGGATCCTTCAACATCGTAGTCGCAAGCGTTTACTAAAACATCAGACTCCTTGACTAGTTTTTTCAACAAGTTAAAATATTTTTTAGTAAAATCAGCTCGAGCATTAACGTCAGAAGAAGGCACCCACTCGATATCAAACACGGGATACGTGCTTCCTTTTTCTTTAGACTTCAACGAATACAAGTGGCCTACTGCTGAAGCAATTCGCACTAAGTCTTTTCCTTTAGTTAACTCGTAGTATGAAACTCCTCCTTCTATTTTCTTCGAAGGCTTGCCTAGAGCGGAAGCTATTTTCTCTGCTACTTTTGGTTTTTCAGCAATTACTAAAATATTCATTAAATCACTAGGAAAAGTATAGAGCAAGCTAGTTGTTAATTAAGTTTTGCTAAAAAAAAAGTTAAAGTAATTTGTACTTGCTTAAGTAAATCTCAGTCTTCAATGCTTCAAGGAATGGTAAGATAATCAACGCATTAGTTACTAGCGACAAGTGCCTAGCGAAAGGAATTGCTTTGCCCAATTCTAAAAACAAGACAGTGTTAGCAATCAACAATACTCCAGCGAATAACAAGAAGAATACGAAAAAGTTGAAGTGCCTGAAGATAGTAGTAATGCTTCGGTCGAGTGCTTGAGACACGCTCAAGTCGTCAATTGTTACTGCTTGCGGAGCGAATAAAACAATTAACGAAACGATTAGTGCAAAAAGCATCCCAATGCTTCTAGCGCCAATGAATGCAATGCCTTGAACGTTGTGTTCAAACAACAACAAGTTTACTGCAAAAATCACAGTAAAGGCTAGTAAGTAAATGTAAAATAGTTTGAATGTTCCGGTTTCGATGTCTGCCAAGTCTTCCCCATTTAACTTAACGAGTCGCCTTTGGCTCTTGATTACTACGTTTATTGCAGCTATAGCAAAGCTGAATAACACTAGCGATACTAAAACCAAGACTATAAAGAACAACGCGTCTAGAAAACTCAAGTCTAATCCAACGCTTGAAAACCTCAGGAATATTCCGCTTAATGAAACAAAATTAGGCAAAAAGAAAGCTAGAGGCAAGCTAATTAGTAAAGGAATGCTCAAGAACAAGATTAAGTTCAAGTTCCTCTTAAACGCATGAAAAGCGTGTCCTAGTAAAGCTCGATAAGTCATTTCAATGCATTTATCCAACAAAGTTTAAAGTGCTTACGGTAGACCCAATAAACGACACTCCCGCACTAACTGCTTTCACTTTAACCCAACTGCCAAGTTCGGCATTTGAGTTTAATACAAAGCTCTTGTAAAAACCACTCTTGCCGACTAATTGTCCTTCCTTAGTTCCTTTTTCTAGCAACAAGACGTCAAATTCTTTGCCTACTAGTTTCGAATTGTTTTCTAAAGAAATCTTTCGGCATAATTCAGAACACTCAGCGCTGCGTTTTTTTACTACCGCGTTATTCAATTGAGGAAGCTTGGCAGCAATAGTATTCGGCCTGGGCGAAAATTTCGACACGTTAACCACATCAAACCTTAATTCCTTGATTAAATTCATTGTTTGTCGAAAATCTTCATCAGTTTCAGTCGGATAACCGACTATTACGTCGGTAGCCATCATTGCTTCAGGAAATCGATTCTTGAAAGCAAAAAAAGCTTGCTTGAATTCAGAAACGTTGTAATGACGACGCATGTGCTTTAGCACGGAATCGCTCCCGCTTTGAAGCGGAAGATGCACGAACTTGAACATTTTTTCTTGATCGAAAGCGCCTAACAATGGCTCGCCTAGAGTCAAAACGTGTTCTGGGTTAAGCATTCCTAAACGAACTCGAAAATCGCCAGGAATTTCTTTTATTCGCTCCAATAAATCAACCAGCGAATAACCCAAGTCTTGGCCGTAACAACCAGTGTCTTGGCTGCATAATTGTATTTCTTTCGCCCCAAGCTCGACGCTTTTTTGAATCGAGTAAACTAATTCCTTAGCGTCATACGACTTAGTATTTCCCCGAGCTAGTTTAGTGGAACAAAAAGTGCAAAAGCTAGCACAGCCCGAATTGATTTGAATTCTAGAAAATAACCCATCAACTTGAGCGAATAAAGGAAGCACATTGCTTCTAGAAACGTCGATTATTTTTTCGCCAGAAATTGCTTCATTAATTCGCTTGTGAGCAAACGTTCCCACAACGCTTGCGTTGGGGTTGTATTTTTGAATTAATTCCGGAGAAGCTTGAGCCAAGCAGCCAGTAACTACTAATTGTTTCTTGGTCGAAGATACTTCATGCAAGATTTTTTGCTGAGTAGCGTCCTTGACTGAACAAGTGTTTAAAACAATTACTTCAGCATCTTCTTCTTTTTGCACGCGTTCGTGTACGCCTTCGGCTAACCCTATAATTCTGTCAGTGTCTGCCTCGTTAAAAGTGCACCCGTAAGTTTTGACGAAATACTTCATTAGGAATAAGAAAGTGAAAAAACGAGTTAAAATTAGTTTCCAACTGGCGAAAACCCTAATAAGTTTGCCGAACCTCTAGTAGTAGATGTCTGATTATATTCCATGGATCGAGAAGTACCGCCCTCAAAAACTAGTTGAAATTACTGGGCACAGTCAAGTTACGTCACGCTTGCAAGGTTATGCTAAGAGCGGGAACTTGCCTCACTTATTGTTTGCTGGACGAGCTGGAATTGGTAAAACAACCGCCGCGCTTGCGTTAGCTAGAGAATTATACGGAGAAAATTATCGAGAAAGTTTTCTGGAAATGAATGCTTCAGACGAGAGAAAGATTGAAGACATTCGAACTAAAGTCAAAGATTTTGCTAGAACTATTCCCATGAGCGGAGTGCAATTCAAGATAATCTTCCTAGATGAAGCAGACGCTTTAACAAGCGATGCTCAAAACGCTTTGCGTAGAACA
>JABWCK010000042.1 GCA_013360305.1 Microcaldota archaeon | reverse complement strand
ATTAGCTTGAATAGTAGCACCAATCAAGCTATCCGCCAACGCGCCAATAAAACCAGCTATTCCAATGAATAAAATAAACTTTTTCCCACCAACGAATTGAGAAGCAATAAAACCAGGCAAGTCATCCAGCAACGAATTGTTAAACCCATTAAACAATACTGCCACTAGCCCAATCAATAACGCTCCACCAAAAGCCACTAACAAGCCCTGCCAACTAACCGCTCCACTAGTTCCAGCAGGCACTTTCTTGAAAGTAAACAACGAACGAGGATTCTTAAAAAACACGCCAATTTCAGTAGCCCAAGTGTCAGCAGTAACAGTAGCTATAGCCGCCACGAAACCAACAAAAAACTCCGCGCGTTCAGGATTCAAAAAATAAAGAGAAGCAAACAATACCGGCAAAAACCCGTTAGCGAAAACCTGCCAGAAATCACGAGTCCCGCCCTTCTCAAACACTTCATTAACTGCTTTCTTTTTTTCCTTCTTATACTTAGTAAACAAACTACTAGTAACAAAGAAAACAATCAAAATCAAAAACCAGCTCCAACCACCCAAAACAAAAATAGTCAAGCCAACAAACAAAGCCGCCATTGTTCCCCCTTCAGATAATTCGTGGCGCTTGAAAGCATAAATCGCTATAGCCAATGCTACAATCAAACCGACTAAGATAGTAGCGTAAGATAAAACCATTTTAATAAAATAAGCAAGGAAGCAAATAAAAACAAAGCCATACCAAAAAAATAAGTACTAATTTTTAAAGCGCCTTCGTAACTCAACGGTAGAGTGCTTGCCTTGTAAGCAAGAAGTTGGGGGTTCAAATCCCCTCGGAGGCTCTGATCACCTAGGGACTCTGTCCCTAACTGGTCGGCCTACCCTGTTGGAGATTTTTGTTGAACCTTTTTTGTAAAAAGGTTCGTTTACGAAATCCCCTCGGAGGCGCTCACCAGCCTATGGGAGACCCCTACTCTGGTGGAATCGTCACCCCCCAATGAAGCGTTTGGGTTGAAAGCCTTTTTGTAAAAGGCTTTCGTTCGCGAAATCCCTTAGAGGCTTTTTAGTCGACAATCATTTCGTGAAAATGTTTTTCGTATTCCGGAAAGTGTTCAGATAAATAATTCACGAATACGGGTTTTTTTAAACGCCTATCTTTTGCAAACCAACTCTTCAATCCAGCTAATTCTTGGGTTACAGAATATAATTCAGCGAACCTTAATTTTCCAGAGTCAAGTTTTGCTACTATGACTTTTTGTTTTAAATCAGACTTAATTCGTCCGCTTAAGCCGTTAACGAATTGTTTTCTTGCTCCGAATTTATTTATTGCTTCATGAGGCAAGCCATTTACTTGAACTACGTGAGTAACAAAAACGCGTCCGTTTTCAAAACGAAAGAAAGGCGCATACAAAAAACCATTACCTTCACTTGGAACTAGTTGCTTCAAGTAATCGTGCAATTCCCTAACTAGCTTCATTCTATCGTCCTCACAAACAACTCGTCTGAGTGTTTTTTGATGAAGGAAGCCAAGTCTTTTGAATTAAACTTAAACCTAGCGCCTACATCGCTTAAATTCAAACCCGCAGCTGCAGTCGCTTGTTTTAAAGCAGTCTTCAAGTCTTTAGCAAAAAAAGCGTGAACAAAAGCACCAGTAAACGAATCGCCAGCTCCAGTAGAGTCTTTTACTGCAACGCTAGGCGCGTGAATGTGGTAAGCATGCCTTCCGTCAAAAGCATAAGCGCCTTGCTTGTCGGCAGTAATCACGCAAGGAGATCCTAGCTTTCTGAAAGCTCGACTTAAAGATTTTTCTCCAGTATAGTAAAACGCTTCTTCTAAGTTCATTATAGTCAAATCAAACTTAGAGTGCATTTTCTTCAACTCTTTGCTTCGAGAACGAAGCATTGTAATGCTCGGCGCGAAAACGATTTTTTTCTTTAATTTCTTAGCTGAAGAAACGATTTTCTCGAATAAAGCAAAGTTTTGTTCAGAAGCAAGAGAACACAATACTACTACATTAATTCCCTTAAGCAATGAATCGCTGAAGTGTTTTTCCGAAAGCAAGTCGTTGACTCCTTTGTGTACTAAAACGCTTTTCTCGCCGCTAGAATCAACGATTATTACTCCAACTGAAGACTTGCCGGGAATTTTTTTGATTCTGGAAACATCCACTTTGTCTTGTTTTAAAGAAGTTGAAATTAAAGAACTAAAAACATCGTTGCCGACTGCAGACAACAACGCTGCTTTTCCTCCGAGTTTTGAGAAAGTAACCGCTGAATTAGCTGCACTGCCGCCGGGTTCTAAGACTAAGTCTTCTACAGTAGTTTTTGAAGCGAAAGCAATACAAGCGAATTTCTCGAAGTGTTCTTGAGCCAAGTTTGCTTTAGTTATTTTCTTCGAAACAACCGTTACGTCCATTGTTGATGAACCTACAAACAAGCACTTCATTAAAATTAAAAGAAAAAAGTAGTTTTTAATAGCGATTCCAAGCAAAATATTACTTGGTGAAAAAGAATTGGATTACACTTTTGTATTTGACTCGAAAGACATTCAAGCTTTAAAGAAATTATTGGAAGAAAACTCTATGGATGAAAACAGTTTTGCCAGGCTAGGTTATACCTTGAAAGAAGGTAAAAACGCTGGCTTGCAAGAAGGAAAATACTACTTGCATTTCAAAACCGAAAACACTGAATTAGCAAACAGCTTGAGTGAAAAACTAAAAGCTATTCCTTCATTCGCTAAAGCTAGCGAAGCAGATGCTGCGCAGTTAAAGAAGAAGATGCAGGAAGAGGAAGAATCTGCTACGGAAGGATTTGGTTCAATCTTCGGTTAGTTTTAAAACAAAAGCTTGATTTAATTAATTAAATGGCTTTTGAACTAGTTGCTGCAGGAATAATAGTTTTAATACTAGCCCTAGGCACTGGTTACTTCTTGTTTTCCAGGCAGAAAGAATCTAATCAATTCCAAAGCGACGTAATGGAATTATACAACGACTCGAAGAAAGCGCGATTGACTCTCGCGTTTTTCAGGTTTGATGGAAAAAAATATTTTTTCGACGCTTTATTAAAGAATAATTTAACTACCAGCATTGAAGTCACTTTGATAATTGGTAACGATAAAACTTTTTTAGAAGCCAAGCCTGGGCAAACTGCTTCGAAGCAAATAATCTTAGAAAAACCATCCAAGACGCAAGTCGAGTTGTTTTTAGCTGAAGAAAGAGTTTTCGCAGACGAAATAGACTTCAAAGAATTCATTGAAAAACTAAGAGAAAGGAACGAGTTACACGAGTTAGAAGAGGAAGTAATTCAAGAAAAAACTCTTTCAAGCGATGAAATAACTGGAATAGAAGAATTACGCAGCAAGCCAAAAACTGACTTCGAGAAGGAAATAGAAGAAACGCTTTACGAAGAAAAAGAATTACAAAACAGTTTCTTGAAGCAAGAAATCAGCAAAGACGTTTTTGACGACTTAAACAAGGAAATTCAAAAGAAAAAAATCAAACTAAAAGCTAAGTACAGAAAAAAATCATAGTTTTTTCCCGACTTCGATTGCTAGTTCGACTAGTCTGCAACTGTAACCCCACTCGTTGTCGTACCAAGCGACTACTTTCACTAAGTCCCCGTCAACAACCATTGTCAGGGGGAGATCAACTATTGCAGACCTAGAATCTTTAATGAAGTCACTTGATACTAGTTCTTCTTCAGTTACTCCTAAAATGCCAGAATAGCGAGGGTTCTTTGAAGCTTTCTTGAAAGCGTCATTCACTTGCTCGACAGTAACTGGCTTCTTTAATACTGCAGTAATATCGCTTAAAGAAACTACTTTCACTGGAACGCGAATGGACAAGCCGTCAAACTTGTTTTGAAGTGAAGTAATTATCTTGATTGTAGTCTTGGCAGCGCCAGTAGTTGTTGGAACAATGTTGTCTGCAGCATTCCTAGCGCGCCTCAAGTCTTTATGAGTTCCGTCTTGCAAGTTTTGGTCGGCAGTGTACGCGTGAACAGTAGTCATCATTGCTTTCTTTATTCCGAAAGCGTTTTCCAACACGTCGATTACTGGAGTAATGCAGTTAGTCGTGCAAGAAGCGTTAGAAATTACTTCATGCTTGCCTGAAGACTTGTTTACGCCTAAAACGAAAGTAGGCGAATTATCTTTAGCCGGAGCAGAAATAATTACTCTCTTAGCTCCTGCAATCAAGTGTGCTTTCGCACTAGCGGCATCAGTAAAATGGCCAGTGCATTCTAAAACTATATCCACACCCAGTTTCTTCCACGGTAGTTTTGCAGGGTCGCGTTCGCTTAATACTAGAGTTTTTTTTCCATCAACGATTAACGAGTCAGTAGTTGCTTCGACTTTTCGTTCGTAATTACCGTAATTAGAATCATGTTTTAACAAGTGAGCGTGCGTCGCTGGATCGCCGGAAGTATTGTTTATAGCAACGACTTTCAAGCCTTTGTCTAAGCAAATTTTAAACGCACTTCGCCCAATTCTTCCAAAACCGTTGATAGCAATATTCATGAAACTATAACGGAAAATGGTTTTAAATTAGTAAGCATAAAATAATTTGAAAACAAAAGTGGCTAACAAATATATTAACGCATTCACCGGAGGGGCTTTGCTCCTCATGTTGATAGGCGTCTTGAGCCCTTTTGACGCATTGCTTGCTTTCACTATTAGTTATATTGCAGCTGACTCTTTGCAAAAAGTTTAAGAACCGCGTTCGGCAAGAAAGAGATTATGGCATTGCATAACGTAGTCAACGCGTGGCTAACTTTGTTAGTAATAGCAGTGCTAACTAACCTCATTAGTTTTGAAGGGCTGGTAATATTCGCACTAGGCGGTTATTTAATGATTCAAACGCCGTTCAAAGCGTTTAATCCACCCTACTAATTCTTGGACGCTTGGTGGATATGACCTTAGGTGTTTCGTCTACGGTTTCTGCTTCTTTGTCTCTAGTAGTGTAGGAACCGAAGGTGGTTAGCAGTGAAGTAAAGATTATTATCAAGAAAACTACTTCAGAAAAGTAAGGAATAACTATCGGCGGGTTTTGGTTTAGCGGCAAGAAAGCTAAGACTGCAGCGGCTAAACCTCTAGACATCATTAGAGTAACTAGCTTCTTGTATTGAACGTAAAGCGGGTTAACGAAAGCTAAAATCATTGTTCCCAAGTACCTAGCGATTATTAACACAACAAGTAATCCAACTGCTATAGCTAAAGCGTTGACTTCTAGAATCGAGGGATTAATTATTAACCCCAAGAATACGAAAAAGAAGGTTTTAACGAAGAAAGCTATCTCGGTTTGAGTTGACTTAATTGATTTTTCTAGAGAGTAATCTCCACTCATTCTTAAAGTCTTGGCGATTTCAACAGAATTGCCTAAAACCAAGCTGAAAATCAACACGCCAATAGCTCCGCTTCCACCCACTAGTTCGATGGCGCTGTATAATACTAACAATACCGCCAGAGTAAGCATGTAGCCCAAGGGTTTTCCGCTTAATCGTTTTAAGACGTTAATCCAGAACAATCCGCCAGCAAAACCCGCTAAGATGGCGGTACTGAAAGTACCCGAGAGAGTTTGAATAATATCTGAAGGATTGAAAGAATTAGTAACGATCAACTCGATTAAAACAACGGCGCCAGCAATACAAAAAACATCAGTAATAACTGATTCTAAACTAAGCAGAATTCCTACTTCTTCTTTGACGTTCAACCTAGTTATTAATGGCACAATCATGGC
>JABWCK010000041.1 GCA_013360305.1 Microcaldota archaeon | reverse complement strand
TCTCCAATATTAAGGTCAGTAAAGGGAACCCAGCTTCCGCTGGAAAAGAACTTACCGCAATTAACGCACAGCTTGATTTTTTCCTTGTCAGGCAAAGAAATCAAGTTAGTCTGTCGAGAATAGCAATCAACGCAAATTCCTTTATAGAAAGGCTTTTCTGTACCGCCGCATTTAGGGCAAAACTTCTTCAATTTTTCAAAACCACTCACTAGTTATTAATATTCGAGTAAATTAATCTATTTCGCTGAAAATGAACATAGACCAAAGAGAAAAAGCAGTAGAAGTAACCAACTACTTTTTCAAAATACCACCATACAAGACTAGCATCTCCATCCTAATAATACTCAGCTTTGCGTATGGATTGCTTACTCGACTACTAATTAAAGCAAACAATGCAGGAGACGCCTTGCTTTATGGAGGAGCTGAAGGATTCGTATTGATTGGTTTGCCGGCAATATTTTCCGCAACACTAGCAGCTAGTTTGTACAGAAAACAATTCAAGAAGGCATTCAAGCACTACGCATTCATTGCTTTAACGAGCGCAATAATACTAACACTCGTTTACTCTGTAGCGTTGTTTTTCTTGACTTTGAATAAGAGTTTTATAGAAATACTATTGATTGGAAACGCGTTGGTAGTGTTGTTATGGTTCGCGGTTTGCTTCCTAGTATTAAACAACGGAAAAAAATCACTCTTAATAGCCTTCCTTCAACCCTTGTTCGGCATTAGCTTCTTATGGTTGTGGAGCAAGTTTGGATTATTCGAAGCCAGCTTAAGCGTGGGGTCGCCGGTTACTGCAGTATTCAAGCTAGCAATTTCCTCAGTAATATTATTGTTATCGTTGTGGTTGTTTTTCTTTATAGTAAACGCGCCTGCAAAAAGAAACTTTGGAATAAGTACTATTCAAACAACCGCGTTGTTTTTCGCTTCATGGATTCAAGGAACTAATGCTTTGGAAAAAGTATTGCAAGACATGGGAGAAGAACTAAAAACGTTTGTCGGAGGAATAGTATTCAAAACCAAAAACAAGACTACTTTGTTCATAATACCAGGAATACACTTCGGTCCTTTCGGAAACATTGCTGGAAGCGAGACTCCCGCAATAATTCAAGACTACTTCAATGAAAGAAAAATACAAACCTTCACTTTCCACTCTACAGTAAACCACGACTGGAATCCAGTGCATTCTAGCGAAGTAAACAAGCTAATTCCAGCAATAGAAAAAAACTTGAAGAAAAAAGGCTCCAGCAAAGGAGCATTCTTTACAAGCACTGAAGGCAAAGTAAAATTGTTTGGGTTAAGCATTGAAAAAACCGCAATAGCTACTCTAACCCGCGCTCCAGAAAGCACTGAAGACATTGACTACTCGATTGGCTTAGCGTTAAAGAATAAACTATTAACCAAGGGATGGAGTGACGCTTTGTTAATAGACAGGCACAATTCGATTACTGACGGGTATATTTTCGAAGTAGGCAGCAAAGAGTTTTACGAATACGAAGGAGCTGTTTCTAAAGTAATTAAACCTAAAAAACACGAAAAACTAGCTTTCGGGATTGCGGTTTCAGAATCGAGAGAACTAGACGCATTCAAAGGAATAGCCAGGACGGGAATACGCGTCGCAGTAATCAAAACCGGCGTTAAGACTGCTTGCGTTATTTTGATTGACGGAAACAACATTATTCCCGAATTCCGCAACAAAGTAGTTGAAAAATTTCATAAAAAATTCGATTTTATAGACGTGTTTTCTACCGACTCACACGCAGTCAATACTATAAGCGGGATTCACAACCCGATTGGAAAAAATAATCCAGACGAAGTAATCAACGAAATAGAGCGATTGATTCCATTAGCGGTTGAAGACGTAGAGCCTTGCGAGGCGAGTTTCTTCAACGAGTTAATAGAATTGAATGTTTTGGGTGCAAATCGCCAAAGCGAGTTGCAAAGCACTATTAATTCAATCGTAGCAATAGCTAAAATAATTGCTCCCGCAATACTAATAATATCAATCTTGTTAGTAGGTTTTTCATTATTGTTGTTGAGATAAAATGCAGTTAAAAGAACACTTGGCAGAAATAATACCCCTGTCACACGGACAAGCATGGCTTGGCGAGTCGGTGCATATTAATGAAGCAAACATTCATACGCTAATAATAAGCCACGACTTAACTAAAAAAATAGGAAACGTAGAAGTAAGCAAAACGGTTTACGACTATTTTAAAAAAAAGAACAAAAAATTTGATCCACTAGCAGAGGAAGATGAAATCAACGAGTCTTTTGCAGAAGAACTTCAACAAGAACTAAAAAACCGAGGGTTAAACGTCAAAGTAGATTATAATTTGTTAAGCAACCCTATGCCGGGCGGGCATTCTTCGTTTTTCATAAAAGAATTAAAAACGTTTACAGACGCTGAAATCAAAAAAGCAGTTGCAAAACTAAAACCGAGTGATTTTGAATGAATATTGGTTTTTTCACTGATACGTACTTGCCTAATATTGACGGAGTAGTTACCAGCATTTTAAACTACCGCGGAGAACTTGAAAGAAAGGAGCATAAAGTGTTTATTTTTTCTTCAGGCGACAAGCAAGCAATCAAGAACAACCACGACCCTAGAGTGTTTTTTTACGACTCGATAAAATTCCCGCCTTATCCTCAATACAAGCTAGCATTATTTCCCTTCACGGCTAAAGCAAAATGCAAAGAAAACGAAATAGAGTTAATACATTGCCACGCTATGGCGTCGATGGGTTTGGCAGCAATAAAGACAGCTAACGACTTAGACTTGCCATTGGTTGGAACGTTTCACACGCTTATTCCTAACGCGTTCAAGCTTATTTCTAAGAAAAAATGGGTTAACGACATTGCTTCAACGATTTCTTGGAAGGCGATTAAAGCATTCTACAAGCCTTTTGACGTAGTGACTTGTCCTACTAAGACAATAAGCAATTTAATGGCGGAAGAGGGAATTAAAAGCGTAGTCGTCCCAACCGCAGTTGATACTAATCGTTTTACTACCGAGTTAGACAAGCAAGTAATTCGAAAAATATTCAAGATCGACAAGGATGAAAAAATAATCTTGACTACTGGACGCGTCAGCGCCGAAAAGAATTTGGAAGTAGTAGTAAACGCAGCCGAATTATTGCTAAAAGAAAGGAAGGCTAAATTCATTATTTCAGGCGATGGGCCGTTCAAGGAAGAATTGTTGAAGTTAGTTGACGACAAAGGATTGAAGGATAACTTTATTTTCACTGGATTCGT
The DNA here is from genome assembly GCA_013360305.1 of Microcaldota archaeon. Taxonomy (GTDB): domain Archaea; phylum Micrarchaeota; class Micrarchaeia; order Norongarragalinales; family Norongarragalinaceae; genus JABWCK01. The sequence goes on along the minus strand of JABWCK010000041.1, from coordinate 3,113 downwards.
TGAAGCAACAGAATTACCATTCATGTATGCTGCGAGTGATTGTTTTGTGACTGCTTCAACTTTTGAAACGCAAGGCCTTGCCTTGCTTGAAGCAATGGCTTGCGGGAAGCCAGTAATCGGAGCAAACGCGATGGCTATTCCTGAAGCAATTGATGAAAACAAGAACGGGTTCTTGTTCCAGCCTTTTGATGCTTTGGAATGCAGCCAGAAAATAATCAAAGTACTAGACGCGTCGGCGGAAGATTATAAGAAAATGTCAGCAAACGCTAGAAAAACAGCTGAAAAATACAGCATAGAAAAAAGCACTGAAAAATTACTAGACGCTTACAACCAAGCTAAAAACTAATTCAATAAAGACTCTATTTCTTGGCTTGACTGGTAACCATTGAAAACAACACCGTTAAGGACTATTGAAGGATACGAGTTTATTGCGTATAATTCTCGCAACGCTTCGACTGCTGGAGAATTCAAGTCTACGTCAAAAGCGTAAATCATCAAGTCCGGGTGTTTTTGTTTTAAGTCAGGACCAACTAGTCCTTGTTTTGTGCATTCAGGACAATTCTCGTTAGTATAGAAAAATAATAATGAATCTATTTTTTGAGGACAAACTTCGTTGAATTTAGAAACAAACAAGTAATCACGCAACTGCATTACTGAAAACTCTTTCTTTAAGTCCCTAACGCCTTGATCTAAACGGCCTCGTTTTTTCTCTAAAAAGTCAAGTTTTGCTCCGAAAGAACTAGTGTCTTGATCAAAAGCTTTGACTTGCTGCGAATAGAAACTGCACAAGTTTGAAGAAGAGTTTAATAAAAATAATAATTCTAATTCAGTTGTACGAGATCTTAAGCCGGATAACTCGTTTTGAAGAGAGTCATTAACAGACTGAGTCAAGAACAAGCCTACTGCTATTCCTGCTGAAAACACGATTATTGAAATAATCAAGGCAGTTAAGTAAAGCTTCCAACTGATTTTTCTATCCATTTCTCGAAAATAATTAAGTAAAAAAACCCTTAAAACACTACCACTCTAGTTTTTGGCGAGTTAACTCCTTCCACAATGTGACAACCCAAAACAAAGTTACTATTGGAGCGTAAACAATCAAGTACAACAACAAGTAAGGAATAGATACGGTTTCTTTCATGTTGCTTAATCCAATAAACATCCACACGATGCTTATAGCGAAGATAATGAACGAAATAACATGAATAGGCGTCAACCCAAGCCATAATGATTCGGTACCGAATGAAAGCAATTCAAGAGGAGCAAACCCATTGAATAAAGAGTAAAAGAATACTGCAAATACCGCGAATAAAACAAAAATAGTTATTATTCCTAAAGGCATGAACATTACTCCAAAATCGCCATAATTGCGACCTACTAAGTAATAGTGCTTGACTATGTTGCGAATTCCTCCCCTGTGCCACCTAACGCGTTGGCGAACTAATCCAGAAAAGGTTTTAGGAGTAGCAGTGTAAACTTTTGCTTCCAACGATGCTTCAATTCTCCAGTGGTGTGCTTGAATTCTTAAAGCGATTTCTTGGTCTTCTAGAATGTTTTGTTCATCGTATCCGCCTATTTGGTCGAATACCTTCTTTCTAATCATGCTTAAAGGGCCAGGAGTAACGTTGATTGCATCCAAGAAAGACAATAGCCTTCGACTGAAGACGGTTAAAATGTATTCCACGTTTTGAAGTTTTTCAATAAACCTTGAAGGCTTCCAAACCTTCATGTTTGAAGTAACAGCGCCAACTGATTCATCGTCAAAAAAACCAATCATTTTCTTGAAGCTGTCTTCAGCAACGTAAGAATCAGAGTCAAGAGTAGCTATTATTTCTCCTTTCGCGTGTTTTAAACCCAAGTTTAAAGCATTAGCTTTGCCGCCGTTAGTCTTGTTTAACAAAGTAATTTTTTTACCAAAAGACTTGAGTTTTTCCAGAGTATCGTCAGTAGAACCATCATTGATTACGATTACTTCAAGCAAGTTCCTAGGGTAATCAACCTTCAAAACCGACTCAATTGTTTCCTTAATCGTTTCTCCATCGTTGAAAGTAGGAATCAAAACGGTTATGCTTCGCAGTTTCTTTGCTTCTGGAGTGAAGGAAATGTTTTTGCGGTTTTTCAAGAAAACCAACAAGAACAAGACTGTAACAAAAATCGTCAAGAACGCTAAAGCGTATTCTAAAAACGATTTTAAATCAATAGGCATTTTTCAAACACTAGACTATTTCTTGGTATAAATCAATTAATGAATTCACTGAATTATTAATGTCTCGCTCCTTGACTTTTTCTAAAGCAACCTCACTTAACTCCTTGCGGTACTTAGCATCATCGATAACTGCTTCAACGTGTTCAGCTAATTGCGTTGAATTCTTGCACACTAAACCAGCTTTCCCCACTACTTCGTTCAAGATTTCGTTGTCTGAAACGATTACCGGAGTGCCGCAAGCCATTGCTTCCTGAGCTACTAATCCCTCAGTCTCGACAACCGAAGGCATCATTGCGACTGAAGCAGCTTTGAAACAGTCAAGCAAATCGCTTCTAGACAATCGCCCCAAGAATTTGACGTTTGGAGGCTTTTCGAGCTTGTCAAGCATCGTACCGCTTCCAGCTATGACGAAGGTTTTAGTAGGTAATCGTTTTGCTGCATCAATAATCCACTCAGGCCGCTTGCTGGCGTCAACGCGTCCGACAAATAAAGCAAAGTCTTTGAAGCCAAAGTGTTGGTGAAATCTTTTAGCAGACGCGTCTTTAAACTTGCTTAAATTCATGCCGTTAGGAATAACATGAATTGGTCGCTTGACTCCTTTTTTTCTAAAGTAATTTCTACCAGTCTTGGTTTGGCAGATTACTTCATCGAACTGGTTCAAAAACCAAGCTTCATACTTCCAAACGCTTTCTTCTAAAACACTAGGAATATTAGTGCCAAAAGCCCATTCAAGAAAGTGAAACGGCAGGAAGTGAGCAGTAACTACTTTAGGAATCTCCAACTTAGCTGCCTTCAAGCCAAGAAAATAAGGAGTATGAGCGTGGATGACGTCGTATTCAAATTTTTTCAAGAAAGGAAGAATAATATCATAACTAGGAAACAACGGAAAAGAAACATACGGCAAACT
>JABWCK010000040.1 GCA_013360305.1 Microcaldota archaeon | reverse complement strand
TTGGTTTATTTGTACTTTATTGACATTATTTGTTTTTTCAATGACTTTTTATATTTTTTATGTAACAAAACTTCCCAGTAAAGTTTTTGAAATAACTAGTATAGAAAATTTGTCTGCTGAAACGCTAAATTATTTAGTTTCCATCGTCTTAGGTGTAATTTCTTATTCGATTCCTTTTCTCAGTTTTAAAATGTTAATTTTGCTAGTCCTTTTTTATCTCACTTACTTAGCTGGAGATATTTATTATCTTCAGCCAATTTTAGTAGTGTTCGGATACAAAGTTTATAAGTGTAAAATTGATGGCGGCAATAGTGTAATGTTGATAACAAAAGATGACTATGTTGGCAAAGGAAAAGTTGAAACTTACGAAATAACTAAAGGAATTTACTTGATGAGAGGTTAAAAGAAAAAAATGGTTCAAACGAGTATTTGTTTTTTTAATCCTAGAAAAGATGATTTTAGGGTTTATGTTGTTCCCGTTTCTAGTGGACAAAATCTTCTAGAGAAAATTTTATTGAAAGAAGAAGAAAATATAGGTAAAGTTAATCACGCAGATTACTTTCAATCATATTCTGAAGTGTCTATTGAAGAACCATATTTTTTTGTTAAGAAGAATATCTCTGTTCGATTAAGTGAATTTGTTAAGTTGCTTATACTTGATGGTACCGAATTACCTTCGATACGCGATTTCGTTCGACAACGCAATTCAAAAGATAAATATCCTTTTACGGGTTTTGCAGTCATCAAGAAAAATGCCAATGGTGAATTCCTGATTGGTATAGACGCACTTAGTGATAAATTCAAACTATATCGAAAAAATTTCTTAGGAATAAGATTGGATCATAGTTATGAAGTTACTGATGCGTCATCAACAATTTTGATTCCAGATTACGCGTCTATTTTAATAAAGGGAAAGTGGTCTGCAAGTAAAGTTGAAATTTCTGAAGTGTTTTTCAGAGTTAGAAGTGCTTCTCTTTTTGAAAGTATGTTTGATTACCGATCATTATGGACGAGTGAGGCGGATGAGTTATTAGAAAAGCAGAAGGAATTATCAATTGATTCTATAGGTTGGTCTGAATTCAATAAGGATATAAGAAATACGAGAAAATTCGTCAGATGCCTTAATTCTGCCGAAATGAAAAAAGGTTTAACCAACGTAAAGGCATATTTTGAAGTTTCAGAATTAGAAGGTAAACTAGGTTTCAAACTAACTACTTCTGGAAATTCGATTAAAGTAAGTATGCAAACTTCGGATGAAGTAAAGAAGTTTATAGATGCGTTCCAAAAACGTATTTTTCAGGATCCTTTGGAGAAAGGTTTTATTAGAACTGACACGCCAGAAAAAATGTAGTTATTCCTTAGAGCAGTCTTTTTAAACGAAGAACGCTTCTTGGTACTAGAGGGCGAGTTTAACGCTGTGGTGTTAAATTTCGCACTGTAGTGTAGAAGCAGAACTAAGGCTGTATCTAAGTGCGGCGACCGGGAATCTAACCCACGTTTTCAAAGAAGTGTAGCCACTGTTTTTCCCAGTCAGGCTTATTGAATTGCTTTGCTCTCGCTAAAGCGTTCTTGCCTAGCTTGTTGCGTAACTTGCTGTCTTCTAACAAGGAATCAATGGATTTAGCAAGAGAATCAGCGTATGTTGGAATTAACAATCCGTTTTCGTTGTTTTGGATTATGTCGATTAATCCACCAATGTTTGATGCAATGACGGGCTTTCCACAAGCCATAGCCTCCAAGCAAGATAGTGACGTTCCTTCTACACCTAAGGAAGGAATTACGACGATGTCGGCTTGGTTGTATAGTTTAGGCATGTCTTTGTAGTGATCAACGTGTCCTAATAGTTTGATTCGTTTATCTTTACTAGCCGCGTGTTCTGCTTCTTTCTTCAAAGGACCCGTTCCCACAACCCACAATTCAACGTCTTTCTCAGTAATTTGAGAGAATGCATGAAGCATTAGTTCAGTGCCGCGAGATTTAGTCAAGTTTCTTGGGAATAGAATTACTTGTTTATTTTTTTTGCTAGTAGGTAATGGTTTGAATTTTTGTAAGTCAACGTAGTTTGGAATAACAGTAATTTTGTCTCGGTAGTTTGGAAACTCGCTTTGAACATATCTTAGTAAGAAAGTATCCACAGAAGCGATTTTGTTGCTGGTGCGAATAGCATAATTAATCAAGGTTTTAAAGAATTTTCGTCTAGCCATCCAATCGATTTTTTCTGTTAACGAGTGGCCATAATAAGGCAAGTCCCATGACACTCCGTGGAAAGTAGCAGTATAATTCTTTCCAAAAGGCCAAGCGTGGTTAGCATCATGCAAATGCAACCTAGCGTTTTTGTCAACGTGTTTAGCCCACTCGAAGTTAAACTTATAACGACCCCTAGAAACGATTTGTTTAACAGGAATTCCCTGAAATTCAAACTCTTTTGCTTGGGGACCGCTTTGTAAAACGCTAACAGTAAAACCCTTCTTTTGTAGTAAGTGAGTTAAGTCTAGTAATTGTACTTCCCCGCCGCCGATTGGTCTTTGTACGCCAGTATCGAAGCCTTTGACTGGTGATACGAAACTATAATTGACGAATTGAATCTTCATTTTAATCTCTCCAAAATATGCACTATTTTCTCACTACTGTTTCCTTCTCCATAAATGTGTTCCTTGTCTTGCTTATAATTCTTTAAAAAATACTCGAAGTCAAAATCGAATCCAAGCAAGGCATAGCCATGCTCGACGCTTTCCATTCTCTCGGTTTTTTCTCTTAGTATTACTAACGGTTTCTTCAAGTAAGCGCATTCTTCAGCCAAGCCACCAGAATCACTCAACACTCCAGTCGCAGTGGCTAGTAAGGGAAGGAACTTTTCGTAGGGCATTAAATCACGCACATCACAAGCGGCTTTGATTGATTTCATTAGTCCGTATTCGTCTAGTTTGCGGATGGTGTTGCCGTGCATTAACCAAACGACTTTACGTTTGCTAGCGATTCGGAGGATTTCTGAAACGATTCGCTCCATGACTGCTTTGTTATTAACGTTTTCTTGTCTATGTACAGATACTAAAACAAACTTTTTGTCGGTGACTTTTAATTTCTTTTCTTTAATAGCATCAATAACCGTGTTTCCAACCAAAAAAGTTGAGTGGGGGTTAGTTTGTAGGAAGGCTCGTTCGGTTGGAGCAAAGTGAATGCTTGCTAAAGCGTCGGTTATTACTCTCGAAGCTTCTTCAGGAAATGGTTGAAAGAAGTCTCCTGTGCGTAACCCACTTTCCAAGTGACACACTTGTCTACTAGCAAGACGGCCCGCAATGGCGCCGGCGGTGGTAGTCATTGTATCACCGTGAACGATTACAAAACAATCTTTTTCCTTCAAGTACTCAACCATTAAAGGAATGCTTTTTAGCAAGAAGAAGACGGCTTGAATTACTCCTTTAAAGGCACCGCTTTTTCCTTTGGCTTTGTTTAGTTCAAGAAAGTCTTTGAATTTGAATTCTGACAAGTCGTGTTGGCCTGTTGATAGTACGGAATAATCATGTTTTTTCTTTTCTAGTTCTTTGGTTAGGGGTAGTATTTTGATTGCTTCAGCGCGGGTTCCAATAATAAAAACAATTTTTCTCAATTAGCCCAACTCGTATAAAACATAATTCTCGTCTTCGTATTCTTTTTTCAAATTACTAGCTAGTTCTTGCACGTTTTCTTCCATGACTGCGTGTTTTGGTATCATTATTGTTACTACTCCGAGATTTTTTAAGTCGCTAGCTATTTCGCTAGGCGTTGACGAGTGATAATCAAAATAAATCGAGTACAAAGGTCGTTCACAATAATACAAGGCTTCTTGATAGAAGGCAAATATTTGTCCAGTCTCGTGGTTTGAAACAAAATAATTGCATGCAGCATAAGGAGGGTAAGTTCTTTGCAAGTATGCTTCGTTTGATTCAAAGCCTAAAGCGTTGCCGAAGGAATTGTATTTGTACACGAAAACCAACCCGATTGTGGATATTAAAGTAATAATTGTTATGATGAAGGCAATTTTTTTTATGTTTAAGGAATTATTTTCGATGAAGTAAGCGCAGGCAATGCTCGCGATAGCCAGGATTGGGAATAGAAAGCGTGCTTCGTGGAAGGTTAAGAACCAGAAGACTAGTAATGGGATTGTTGCTAGGAGCATTCCGTTGATTTTGTTGTTTTTCTTTGTTGCAAAAAACGCTAAAGGCAAGAACATTAAAATTAGCGGAGTAATGATTCCATTATAGGCTTGGCCGTAGAAAACAGTAGTAAAAGGCGTTAGGAAGAAGTCGATTATTCCTCGGCCTAACCCGCTTTGAGCTATTTGTTGGTTCCATACTTCATTAAAATACAAGCTTTGCGCGTCTGGTTGAATTCCGAACAAACTAAAGAAATTATAGTACAAAGGCCAAACCGGGTTGCTGGTTTTAGCATAATTTTTCAAAAACCACGGCAACGCTAAACCAAAAGCAGTTGTTAAGTAAAGCAGGGTTTTTGTTGTCGCGTGGTGAATCTTGTTCTTATTTTTTAAATCAAAGATTACAACCCACAACGCGAGTATTGTGGTGTAAATTAATCCGGTTAGTTTGATTGAGGCAGCGAAGCCTCCAGCGAGTGCTGATAGGAAAAGCCACCTGTTTTTCTTGGTGTCAAAATAATTAAACAAAGCGTTTATTGATAGCAAGACTGCGAAGGTTAAATGCAAGTCAATGTATCCAGTTCCGTAAAAGAATTGGGCGATTGGGATTGTTGAAAAAATAGCGACTGCTAGCAAGGCATAGTCTTTGGATACAAAGCGTTTAGCAAACGAGTACATGAAGGCTAGCATTGTTGTAGAGACTAGGAAGGAGAGTATTCTTGTTGCTACGACTCCGCCTAGTGAGAATGCTGCTAGGTAGATTGTTTCGAATCCGAATGGCCAGTTAGCGTGTGGAAGCAACGGCTGTGAAGGGAATGAACTGGTTTGGTGGATTTGTTGTATTATCATTAAGTGGTATGTTAAGGAATCCCAGTCCATTGGCCCGTTTGGGTTAGCGGATGGAGGAGTCAAGCTAGTTAAGAAATGCATTGCTAGCAAGATTGCTAGCAGGGTAAAGAGGATTTTTTGTTTTCTTGACAGCAAGGGAATTTTAGTTTTGGAGAGTTTTTCGTATAACGCGTGTAATTCTTTGATTCCAGTTATTAGCGATAACCCAATCAACAAGTAAAAGACGTCTTTTGTTGCGATTCCAGCTAAAGAAACAAACAATCCATACAAGGAGTAAAAAATTAACCCAATCATTAACGCGTAAGAGTATTCTTCCAAGTCGTCCCTGTGTTTCGCGCCTATAGTTGACAATAAAGTTTTTCCTAAAACTAAAGCGCCAATGAATACCAACAAGGCAGATAATAATTCAATAATCATTGCAATCCCAATAGCTTCAGTAAAGCGTTTAAGTAGCGTGGGTTAGTTAAAAAGTTTGAATAGAAATAGAAAGCTAACGCTAAAACCCAGAATGCGATAAACAAGTTTCGTGTTTTCATTCTAATAAAATAACGAATTAGTGGTTTTTTAACTCGATTTAATTAGTAAGTTTATTCTTTGAAGACGTAGTTGGTTTTGAATACTCTCCACAAAGTCATTTCGCTCTTGATGTCGAATTTTTGAGTTAATACGTTGAAAACGCTTTTAGCGATTTTTTGAGGATTCCTCTTCAACTTCCAGTAAACGAAGTGGTAATACAAGTCTTTTCTGAATTTTTCGAGTTTCTTGAAGTCTAACCTAAACATTGGAGTAAACGTGATATCTGCAAAGTCTTCTGGTTTTCCAGGAATCTTTGAAGCAATCTCGGCACCTGGAACAGGCGAGTCAATAAACAAGCTAGTTTCATCCAATCCAGCGTTTGTTAATTCCTTCAAGTAATTCCAAGTCAACTTCAAGTCTTCATCAGTTTCTCCTGGAAAACCGAGAACAAAACAAGCCTGGCTGTATATTCCGAGTTCGTTCATTTTCTTTATCATTGCTACACCATGCTTGTGATCGAACGGCTTGTCCATTAATTTCAAGACTCTAGCGCTTCCTGATTCTGGCGATATTGAAACGTAAACGCATCCTGCCTTGGCTAGCCACTCTAGAGTTTCAGCGTCAAAAGTTTCTACTTTAGTTCCTGCACTAAACTTGAAAGTAACTTTTAGTTTTCTTTCCAGGATAAGCTTAGACATTTCAATCATTCTGTCTTTGCGAATAGTGGGGTTCAAGTCTTCCCAGTGAAAATCGCTTACTCCGAGTTTTTCAACCCAGTACTGCATTTCGTCAACAATATTCTTCGCACTACGAAAACGCCACAATCGTTGGTTAGTGGCGGGAACAACACAAAACTTGCAGCCGTAAGGACAACCGCGAGACGTTAACAAAGGCAAATACTTTCCAGAAAAGGGGCCGTGGCTGTACCCGAGCTTCCAATAATTGGCTAGTGGAAATAAATCAAAGGCAGGGAAG
>JABWCK010000039.1 GCA_013360305.1 Microcaldota archaeon | reverse complement strand
TGAAAGTCAACTCCCCTTTTTATAGGAAAAAAAACTTCTTTAATAAACAAGCAAACTCTTTGTATTTAAATGTTATTGCCAGAACTCTCCTTGCTGTTGAGGCGGCTTAGAAGCAAACGCTTTGATTAAAAACGTTAATCCAAGAACTACGAATATAACCGGCCAAATTTTTTGAAAATCAATCTCTGGAATATAACCAAAATTGCTTAACAAAAACAATGCTCCGAACACTAGAAACGAAGCGCCAATAAAAATATTGAAAGTCTTGCTTGAAGACAAGTAATTAAACATTTTAAACATTAAACTAAAACGAAATAAAAACGCGACGTTTTAGCGAGCTTTTCTAAACGAAAAAACTTTCTGAGCAGCCAGACTTTTAGGCTGTTCTTGAATGCCTACAACAGGATAATCGCGTAAATTAGTTGGAAATACACTCTTAGAAGAATTGAACGTAGGATAAATGTAAAACAGAGTATTTTTTCCAGCAACTGCGATTAGGCTTTCCATTGCACGCGTTACGTTTAAATTACCAGATTCTGCCCGTTTCTGATCAAATAAATTAACCGAAATTACATAATCTGGATCTAAACCGCTAAGATGTTGATATGCGTCTTCAGCATTCACGTTTCGCAAGGATTCTTCATCTAAATTATATTTTGCTTTTTGAAAATATTTGTCACTAGTAGTTCCAATTACTTTTGCTCCGTGTTCTCTAGCTAGTTTTAGAAAACCCGCACTCCTACAACCTATTTCAATTACTTTTTTGCCACTAAATAACTCGCTCAAAGCACTTTGCACATTTCCGTTTTCTATAACTATTCCTGCACGAAAAAGCATGTGTTCAAGCATTGCGGCATAGTGAGGATGCATGAATCTTTCTTTTAATTCAGGTTCTTGGCGCAAAAAGTAGTTACCAACGTACGTGTTTAGTTCTTCAAAAGCTTTCGAGGGCATAGTATTTCTTTAAGCGAGAATATTTTAAAATCAAAGCTTTTTGTTTAATTCGCCAGAATATTCTACTTCCTCTTCACGCAATACGCGGACGGGTTTTCCTGACTCGAATTCTTCCACTACGTGAGCACTAATTCCAAGAGTTCTTGGCACAATAAAGAACGCGTTCGCTGTCCTCCAAGAAAAACCCATGTCAGTGATTAAAGCAGCAATTGCTCCGTCAACATTCAAGCACAATTTCTTGCCTGATTGTTTTTCTAACTCCGACTCTATTTTCAAAGCCTTCTCGCAATTCTTGCCGAAAACGCCCTCGCTTTTAGCGATTTCAAACAATTTTTGCGTGCGAGGATCAGTCGAATAAACTTTGTGGCCAAAGCCAGGAATACGCTTCTTGTTAGCCTTATAGCTAGAAACTATTTCGCTAGCTTCTTCAGTGTTTTCTTGAAGTATTCTAGCTAGTCCTTCAATAGCTCCGCCGTGCAATTCTCCTAAAGCAAGAACTCCGCCAGCTATTGACGCATTCAGTGAATTTCCTGTTGAAGCAATGCTTCTTGCTGCAACGATTGAAGAAACATTCAACCTGTGTTCTGCAGAAGAAACTAGAATCGCGTTAATTACTTTTTCCTCGCCAGGAGTAGGCAAAGAACTTTTTAACAATAATGAAACCATTGAAGCAAAACTAATTTTGCCAACTAATTCTTCTAATTCGTATCCGCGAATTATTGATTTTCCGTCCTTGTGAACTGAAATCTTTGTATTCCACTCAGCCATTTTTTATCACATCATAATACTTGTTTTAATAATTCTGGAATTTCTCCGTGAACTCTAGCAACTAACGCGCCAGCATCTTTCAATGCTTTGATCTTGCTTGACGGAGTACCGAGGCCTCCTTCGATTATTGCTCCAGCGTGTCCTAGTGCAGTGTCTTGAGGCATTAATTCTGAAAACTTGCCTGCAACAAACGCTATAACGGGTTTAGTAACTATTTTTTTCTTGATTAATTCAGCGGCTTGTTCTTCGTAAACTCCGCCTAATTCTCCAAATAAAACAATTGCTTTAGTTTCTTTATCTTGCTCGAATAATTGCAAGAATTCCGCGAAGCTAGTTCCAGTCACGAAGTCTCCGCCGATTCCTGCAGCAGTTGACTGACCGAATCCAGCTTGTCGTACTAGCCAAGACGTTTCGTTAGTCATTCCGCCACTTTTCGAAACTACTCCAACGTTTCCTTTCGCGAATACTCTGTCCGGATTGCTTCCGCCAATTGGTCCTAGTTTGCATTCGCCTGGAGTAATTATTCCTACAGAAGTGGGTCCAATGATTCTTGCTTCGTGTTTTTTAGCGAATGAAATCATTTCAACCGAATCACGTACAGGAACTCTCTCAGTAATAACGTCTAATACTTTGATTCCATTGCTTACTGCTTCAAAAACTGCTTCTTTAGCAGCGAATGGTGGTACATATACTAAAGCAGTGTTTGCTTCATGGTTTTGCATTGCTTCCTTGAATGAATCATAAACAGGAACTCCTTCTACTTCCAAGCCGCCTTTGCCCGGAGTAACGCCTGCAACTACTTTAGTGCCGTAAGCAAGCATGTCTTTAACGACACCACTCGCTTCTCGGCCAGTAATTCCTTGAACAATCACTTTAGTGTTTTTGTTTACTAGAATACTCATTTTTTACTCTCCTTATACTTCAAAGCAGCATCTACAACGATTTTAGCCGTGGAAGTCATTGGCGTTTCAGCGCCGAATAATTGAATGTCTAAACCTAATTCTTTCGCTAAAGCACGCATTGTTTCAAAGCCTTCTTTTTCTCCAGGGCCTGCTCTGCGAATAATTATTGGAAACTTTGGTTTTAACTCGCGCAACGCGTCAGCTATTCCTTCAAAAGTAACATCTACTCGAGTATTGTTAGCAATGCCTCCAACAATCCAGCAAGCATTCAATCCTGGCTTGGATAAAATAACGCTAGTCAACGCCTTCATTTTTTCTCTAGGAGGATTTCCCCCATACTCAGTAAAATTAGCGGGCTTGCCGCCATACTCGAGCAAGGCATCCATATTAGTCAAAGAACCCCCGCCTCCGGAAGTCATCATAGCAATATCTCCATCTAATTCCAAGTATTTTCCTGCTACTCCGCGGTAATCGTTCTCGTCAATTTTTTTAGCAGCTAGTTCTCTCTCAGTCAACTCGCGGGACGCACTTCTAGGCGTAAACTTCCAGTCGTGTCTGTAAAAAGCATCATCATCCAGAATCAAAGCAGCGCCTGTTGCAATGACTCCGTCTGTCGTGACTGCTAAGGGATTGACTTCAGCCATTCTAGCATCAACGCTAGTAAATAATTTGTACAACTTTACGCAAACGTCTCCGACTTTGTTTAATAATTCCGAACTCAATCCTGATTCTTTCAAGAATTCTCGAGCCTGCCACGACTGCAATCCTTGAAGCGGATCGATATACAATTTTTTGATTGCGTTCGGGTTTGAAGCATTGACTTCCTCAATGTCTACTCCGCCGTCTAAAGAAAAAACTAGCACGGGTTGTTTTCGTACCGAATCGAATGCTAGGCTCAAAAACAATTCCTTACTGAAAGAAATTAATTCCTCGCAGTAAACAGACTCTATTCTTTTCCCATTAAACTCAGAATTCAACAATTTTTCAGCAAAAGCTTTAGATTCTTCAACAGTCTTGCATACCTTTACTATCCCTGCTTTTCCTCGCTTGCCTGCAAGCACTTGAGCCTTCACCACGCACGCGTTGTTAACTTGTTCCGAGCTAGTAGCTAAGTATCCTTTAGGCACAAGAATGCCGTAATCTGCAAACAATTTTTTCGACTCGAATTCAAACAACTTCATGATTAATCAATTCAAATTCTAATAGTGGTTAAAAACAAAACTTGAACTCAAAGCTTTTTTAACGAAACGGTAAACGGCAATAGTCGAAACTTTTTATTGAAAAAGTTTCCATCAAAAAACCAAAAAAACAAGGTAATAAAAGAACGCGCAAGCAATTTATGTATTCCAAATGAATAAAGTAAAAATAGGCGTCGTAGACACGACTTTCTCGAGAGTAGACATGTACTCTGCAGTTGCTGAAGCATTAAACGAATTGCCTGTCGAACTAGTCCGAAAGACAGTTCCAGGAATGAAGGACACGCCAGTAGCTTGCAAGATATTGCTAGAAAAAGAAGGATGCAATATTGCAATCGCGTTGTGTCACGTTGGAAAAGAAAAAATTGACGAACAATGCGCTCATGAAGCTAACATCGGTATTCAATTCGCTCAATTGCTAAGCAACAAACACATTCTCGGAGTATTCGTTCACGAGACTGAAGCATTGATTGAGGGAAAACTAAACGAAAACGAATTCAAAGAAATTGCTTTAAACCGAGCAAGAAAACATGCATTAAACGCTTACTGGCTAATAGCTGAACCAAACGCTTTGAAAGCAGGTTCAGGAAAACGCCAAGGAAAACAAGACGTGGGTGAAATCAAATGAAGATTGGAATAGTTACAGCTGAATTTAATTCATTCATTACCTTCAAAATGGAGGAAGCAGCCAAGAAATACGCTCAAGAAAACAATTGCTCTGTAACGCATGCAATCCGCGTTCCTGGCAGTTACGACATGCCTTTTGCTATTCAATTATTATTGAAAAAACAAGACGTTGATGCAGTAGTAGTACTAGGCGCTATTATTCAAGGCGAAACCAAGCACGATGAAGTCATTGGCTACGCTTTAGGCAAGACAATTCATGAATTAACTATTCAATACGAGAAACCAATTGGCTTCGGAGTACTAGGACCAGGCATTAACGCTCAACAAGCTGAAAAACGCGCTGAAGACTACGCTCAACGCGCAGTAAACGCAGCGATTTCTTTATTCAAGTTGAAATAAAAATGAAGATCTACTTTGCAGGATCAATCCGAGGCGGACGAGAAGACGCGGCAAAATACAAAGAATTAATTGACTACTTGAAAAAATACGGCGAAGTGTTAAGCGAACACTTTGGAAGCGAAAAACTAACGTCTTATGGAGAAGCGTATTCAGACGAGTTTATTCACGACCGGGACATGAATTGGGTTTTGTCTTCAAACGCAATAATAGCAGAAGTAACTACGCCAAGCTTGGGAGTAGGCTATGAACTAGGTAGAGCTCTTGAAAACAACAAGCCAATGCTTTGCTTGTATGAACAAAAAGAAGGAAAACGCTTATCCGCAATGATTTCAGGAAGCAAAAAAATAAAGACTGTAAACTACAAAAACTTGGATGAAGCTAAGCAAGCAATAGACGAATTTTTCAAAAACCAAGACTTAAAAACCAAGAAAGATTAATTCTTTTTAACCCTATGAGTACAGAATTAGTAGCATCGCTGTCAATAATTACTGCAGCAGTCGTATTGCTAGCTATTACGGGATTTACTTTATCCCAAAAACGATTATATTTCAAACTCGCTCCGTTGAAAAAACTATCTTCAAAACCAATTTTTCCACCTAAATAAAAGTTATGATACGTGTGCGATGGATCGATTGCTACATAAAAAGCTTCGTCTCTGTTGTAATACGTTTGGTCAATTCCATACCAATTATAAACTTGGTGTTGGTAACCTAAATCAGCATTCCAGTTGAAATTGCGTTGCTGACTTCCATACGTTAAATCCAATGACGTGTTGTAGAATTTATCATCTAAAATCGCCTCTTCAATTCCTCCTTGCGAAGAGTGATGACGTAACATTCCACCCACATAATCACTTCTACTCAATTGTTCTGTAATGAATAATTCGCCAATAATTCTGCCATAATTTCCAAAACCTAACGTGGCATAATTACTAAATAATTTCTCCTTTTTAGGTTTATCTACGCCTGCCGCTTTTCCTTTGGCAGGTGTGAATGTAGAAGCTACCGGAAAAGAAAAAATGTTGTATTGAATTGTTTCTTTTTTGGAATTATCATCATCGTCTAAGGATGGTGTTTCTTTTACTTTAAAAGCATCCGAAATGGTTGCCGAATAAGGCTTAACGACGTTTACAACTTCGGTTCCGATGTTTTCATCTTTCTTTTGCGAAAAACCAATTTGGCTTATCAAAAAAAGAACTACTACGATTGATTTATTTAGATTTGAAATCTTCATGTCTTTAATTTTTGTAATAAATTAGTTTTGGATGGATGAATTGCGTTTTGATTCTTCGGCTTTAATGATATCTAATTCTTTTTGTGCTTCTTCCACTACATCTGTATAATCAGTGAAATTTTTGATAACACTTTCTAAAATATAAGTTGCTTGGAAACTATCATTCAAAGAATAGAAATTCTTCGCCATCAATACCAATCCTTTTGCACTAAAATATTTGTAACCCGAATAGTCTTTTGTTAATTTTTGGATTACATCATTAGACGGTTCATATTTTCCTTCTTTGTTTTTAAAATAAGCATCATAATATAGTGCTTCAGAAGCCAATTCACCTTTTGCAATTGTTTGTAATTTTGCATAAGCTGCTTTTGCTTTCACTTCATCATTGGTTTTGATGGCAGAACGAGCAACAATCATTTGAGCATCACTTTTTATTCTGTCATCTACTTTTGGATTGGCTAAAACTTTATCGGCATACAAAACCGCATTAGTATAGTCTTTTTGTTCGTAATACGATTTCATCAAATTAGATTGTGCAAACGTGATATTTTGAGGGAAATCGGCTTCGGCTTCTAAACGTTTTAAGGCTGGAATAGCTTTTACATAATCTTTTTTCTTGAGATGAATTTCGGTTAAACGAGCCAAACTTTGCTCTGTAAATTCACTTCTTGGTTTGGAAGCTACAAATTCATAGTGCGGAATGGCGTTGTTTTCTAACCCATCAGCAAAATACAATTGTGCCAAATAGAAGTTAGCTTTTAGCGAATGAATTCCGTTGGG
>JABWCK010000038.1 GCA_013360305.1 Microcaldota archaeon | reverse complement strand
ATAACCGGGGTTCGAATCCCCGTGGGGACGCCACACAAAGCCCTGCACTAGCAGGCAGATCCAGCCCGTGGCGGCTGGCTCAGCCTCGATGATGGGATCGAACACCCGCAGCAAATCCGGAATCTCGATCACCAACTGATTGTCTGGAAAACCGTCGCCTACTAGTTGGGAGCACGTGTTGAATGACTTGAATGGGAGAATTCCTTTGATTTTGAAGGGCGAGGACTGCGAGTTTGGAGTAGAATCGACTATTGTTAATTGTCTTGGAAAAACTCCTATTTTATTGAGGCCTGGGGCTGTGCCGGTTGAAGATATTGAACGGATTATTGGTAAAGTGCGAGTTCCTCGCAAGTTTAAGAAAGCATTGAGTCCGGGAATGGCTTACCGGCATTACGCGCCTGTAGCTAGAGTAGTGTTAGTAAAAAGCGTTGCAGAAACTCCTTCTTCTAAAGGAAAATGGGCGTTTATTGGTTTTGATGATTGCGAGAAAGCTTTGTTTAAGGCAAAACCAAAAGACTCTAGGGAATATGCGAGATTGGTTTTTGACTTTTTGCGTGACAGTGATGCTTTAGGTATTGAAGTTATTTACGCTCAACTCCCAGAAAACAAGGGATTCGGTCGAGCGCTTTTGGATCGCTTAAAGAGATCTGCTTTGAAATAGAAAGCCTTTTTTTGATGGCTTGATTAATACTCGAATGGATTTAGCTAGCGACATTAAGACTCTTGAAGAAAGATTTGCTGGAAAAGACTTAGTTGGGTTGAGGCAGTTGTCAAGCGAGGCAGCGATTGAAGCATTCTTGAAGAATGATTCTTCTTTTGTTGAGTTGAGCGTTATTGCTTATTCTTGTTCTAAGTTGCTAGAAAAACAATACATTGTTAATTCTCCTGAATGGAATTCGTTCAAGGAAAGCTTGCTTCGCTTGCTAGCCCAGTCGAGAGTTAGCTTTAATGAAGGAAACTTTGAACGCGGCAAAGCGTTATTGCATAATTCAATGATGCTAGTCGAATCATTAAGCACTTCCATTGGAAGGTTTGTTAATTCTCTTATTTCAAAAGCTAGGTTGAAGATTGGTGCAGACATGTATGCTCGAGGAGCATCGCTTGGCGTAGCGGCTAGTTTTTCAGGTTCAGACAAGAAGGACTTGAATGAATACATTGGCTCTACTAAAATGCTTGACAAGTACGTTACTTTAAGCGTTAAACAACGCTTGCAAAACGCTAAGGAGGCAGTCTAATGCCTTTAGTTGTATGCGATGCTAGTTCATTGATTTCTTTAAGCGAAAGCTGTAATATTGGAGTGTTAGCTTTCTTGAAGGAAAAACTAGGTTTTAATTTCGTTATTCCCCCTTCAGTAAAGGACGAGATTATTTCTCATCCTTTGCATGTAAAGAGTTTTTCTTTTTCAGCAGTTCGCTTAAGAAAAGCATTAGATGCTGGTGTGTTGACTGTAATTTCTTCACCTACTCTAGTTCAAGAAACTAAGACTATAATGAATGAATCAAATTCTTTGTTCTTCTCTCACCATAAGCCTTTGAAAATAATTCATGATGGTGAAGCGCAGTGCATGGGCTTGTTTTCTTCAGTTTCAGCAAAGTTGTTCTTGGTTGATGAAAAAACTACTCGAATGCTTTTAGAAGACCCGTTCAAGCTAGAATCAGTAATGCGTTCAGAACACGACGACTTGAAGGTTGAAGAAAAAAAGTTCGACTTCTTTAAAAAAATGGGTTCAAGAGTTAAAATAATTAGGTCCACAGAGTTAATGGCTCTCGCGTTTGAAAAAGGATTTTTTGATGATTACAAGGAAAACAAGGTTTTTGCCTTGCATTCGGCATTATATTCATTGCGTAAGTCGGGCTGCAGTATTTCGAGTTTGGAACTAGATCAATATGAAAGTATTTACGCGTGAATTATTTCTGCATTCTAGATTGTTTTACAACTTGTTGTTATTGTTTCCCGCTGTTTTAGCAATAGTTTTAAACAAGCTTTATTCTCTCGAATCATTATTCTTGTTTATTGCTTTAGTGCTAGTTTACTTGAGCATTACGCTAGTAAACGCGCATTACGATGGCGATGATGACAATTTATTGTTCTTGCCTGAAAAAACTAGCGTACTGCCTAGTTTTTTGAAGAGCGGAGTTTACTTGTTTATCGCGTCATCAATCATTTCATTAATAATAAAACCAGAGTTTTTCTTGCTAGTTTTGAGTTTCTTTGTTGTAGGATTTTTTTATTCCTGGCCAATAGTACGCTGGAAGGCTCGGCCAATAATCGGTTGGCTGCTGGTAGTAATTGGTTACGGCGTCATTGGTTATTTTGCTTTAATTCCTTTCGAGTCTTGGTTTTTGCTTGAAAACTTTTTTGCAGCAATATTTTGCGCTAGCTTCTTCGCTAGCTTTTTCGTCTTGAGTCAAATACACCAAATTGACTCTGACGCCAAGAACGGAGACAAGACAATGGCGGTATTGCTCGGATTCAACGGGTCAAAAGCATTCGCTTCTTTTTCATTGTTGCCTTCATTTTTTGCAGTAATCTTGCTGACTACTTTGCTGGGAAAGTATTTAGCATTAATTTGGGGCATTGTTTCAGTGTTTTACGCTTTAATATTCTTGTTAAAAATAGAAAACAATTCTTCACTAAAAAAAACGCTGGAAACTCAATTCACTATAGCCGGATTCGGCTTCATAGTATGGCTAGGCTTGCTACTATAAGTTTTTGAATGAACCTTTTGCCTTTTTGATGCAACTTTTGGGTAAAAATTTTTTGGACTGAAAGCCTTTTCTAAAGGCTTTCATGGACTCGACGGGATTTGAACCCGCAGTTTCTACCTGTCCCGCAAACTTTTTATCGAAAAAGTTTGATCAAAAAACACGTAAAGTTTTTTGGTGCATGCTTTTTGTCGAAACAAAAAGGTGCTTGCGGAGGTAGCGTCTTACCGTTCGACTACGAGCCCTTTTGTATTGATATGTTGGCTTAAGGTTTAAACCCTTTTCTTATATATTCTTGTTTTGTCTTTTTTCTTTATAGAGAGTGGATTTTTTTTTGAATAAGAAGAATTTGTTTTATGCTTTAAACTTCGCTGTAGCTGCGGTTTTGATTTACTTATTGGTTAGTTCTTTTGACGTGAACCAAGTAATTCAACAAGTCAAGACTATTCCTGTAGAAGTGTTTTTACTAGCGGGTTTGTTGTATGCAGTGGCTAACGCGATTGGTGTTTATCGTTTGAATTATTTCATGCCTAGTGTTGGTTTCTTTCAGTTTTTGAGGATTCATTTTACTTCAATGTTTTTCAGCGACTTGACGCCTGGCAGAGTGGGTTATTCTTATTTGGTTTTAGCTTTGAGAAAGAAGGGAGTCAAAGCATCCCAGTCCGCTAAGTTTGCGGCGGTAATGTTGTTTAGTGATTTTTTTGCTCGAAGCGTTTTCTTGTTTTCAACTGTGTGGTTGTTTGCTGCTGATTTTTCTATAGCTGCAGGATTCTTGTTGTTGGCTTCGATTTGCTTCTTGGGCGTGTTTTTCTACAAGGTTGAAGTTTTTTCAAAATTCTTGGGATGGTTGCCTTTAATTGGAAAGAAAGCGAGAGTGTTTTATGATGACTTCTTTACTTATGCAGTTAAGAAAACTGATGTAGTGTTTTCAATAATTATTAGTTTTATTGCTGCTGTGCCTCGCGGAGCAGCTTGGTTGATTGTGTTGAACGCAGTGACTGGTTCTAGTTTCGAGTTGTTGCCTTTAGTAGTGTTGACTGCGGTAGTAACGGCTTTGAGTTTTATTCCCGTATCAATTGCTGGCTTAGGCGTGCAGGAGGGAGTTGGAGCGTTCGCGTTGAGTTCCTTGCTTGGTATTTCGTTGATTCATGCCGCTGCTGCTTTGTTGCTAGTTAGGTTGATTGAGTTGAGTACTGACGCGTTTTTTGCTTTAATTCACTTTATTTTGAGTAAATCCAAACTGTTTTAAGACTTAATTCTCTGAATTATTTTGTTAATTTACTATTTTAGAGGTGTTTAGGTTTTGAAGCCTGTTTTTGAAGAAGTAAACTGCAATTTGTGTGGACAAAACGATTATACTATTATTTACAAAGCCAAGCCAATTGAAGACATTGATTTAGCTAAAGTTTACTCTGCTTCAGGACATGACTTCTTGAAAGAACAAGTAGTCAAGTGCAAGAACTGCGGCTTCATGTACATTAATCCAAGAATCAAGGGAGACTTAGTCGTGAAAGGTTATTCTGACGCTGTTGATCCAGACCACGTGTCTCAAGGCGACGGCAGAATGGCTACTTTTAAAGACGGAATGAAGATTATTTCCAAATTGTATCCAAACAAAGGCAAGTTGTTGGATGTTGGTTCAGCTGGCGGTTTCTTTGTTAAAGCAGCCGAAGAAGAAGGCTGGGAAGGCTATGGAGTCGAGCCGTCAAAGTGGATGGTTGACTGGGGTAAGAAAAACCTAGGGTTGAAAAACTTTAAGTCCGGTACTCTAGAATCTGCCAAGTACCCTGACAATTACTTTGATGTAGTCACTTTGTGGGATGTTTTGGAACACGTGCCTGATCCTTCTGCTACTTTGAGAGAAGTTAACCGCATTTTAAAGCCAGGTGGCTTGGTAGTAATTAATTACCCTAACATTGGAAGCAAGCTAGCTAAAATGGCTGGACGAAAATGGTGGTTTTTGTTGAGTATTCACTTGTATTACTTTACTCCAGAAACCATTAGCAAAATGTTGGAGAAAGAAAAATTCACTCCATTCTATTACAAACGCCACTGGCAAAAACTAGCCTTAGGATACTTGTTCTACCGAGTCGAGCCGTACAGCAAGGGCTTGTCTAAAATACTCGTCAAAGCAGCTTCCAAACTAGGATTGGCTGAAAAACAAGTCTCGTACTACGCTTCTCAAGCTTTAGTAGCGGCTAGAAAACAATAATTTCCTTTTAATTTTTTTTAGGTTTTTTAAAATGAAATCAGTAATCGTAATTGGTTCAGGAGCAACAGGCTTGCCTCTAGCCGTCAAGCTAGCAGAGAAAGGCTTTGCTGTAACTTTACTAGAAAAAGAAAAACAAGTAGGCGGTTTAGCAACAAGCTTCAAGTACAAGGATTTTACTATTGATTTCGGTCCTCACAAGATTTACACTCAAATCCCTGAAGCACAAAAATTCATCGAAGACGCTTTAGGAGAAGACTTGCTAGCTAAACCAAAGAAAAGCAAGATTCGCTTAATGGGAAAATACTTCGACTATCCCGTAAACATTCGCCAAGTAATGCTTGGATTGAATCCATTAACGACTATGTCTTGCGGTTTTTCTTACGGGATTGCGACAGTAACAAGCAAGTTTTCCAAAAATGAAGGCAATACTTACGAGTCTTACTTAACTAACAAATTTGGTCCTACTGTTTACAACTTGATATTCAAGGATTTTGCTTGGAAAGTATGGGGCGATCCCCAAAAACTTTCTTCAGACTTAGCTAAAGCTAGAGTTTCAATTCCTTCACTGCCTGAAATGCTTAAACGCGTTGTTTTAGGCGACGGCGGAAAAAAAGAAATTTCAGCTAAGACTTTTTACTATCCTAAGAAGGGAAACATTGAGTTGTACGAAAAACTCGCCGAGAAATTCGAAGACTATAACGGCGAATTGATTCTTGGAGCTAAAGTAATCGAGTTGAAACACAAGGATGACAAGATTACTGAAGTCATTGCTGAAGTCAGAGGACGACCGGAATCATTTAAGGCGGATTACGTTGTCTCGACAATGCCGTTGAGCTTCGTGGCTTCTTCACTAAAACCAAAGCCTCCTGTTGAAGTATTGAATGCCTTCAACAACTTAAAACACCGTTCGATTGTTTTATTGTTTGTAATCGTAAACAAGGACCGCTTGTTTGATGATAGTTTTATTTTCTATCCAGAAAAATTAAGCGATTTTCCATTCCATCGATTAAGCGAGCAAAAAGCGTTTTCAGAACACACTGTACCAAAAGACAAGACTGTATTGTGTGTTGAAATGATTCGCGAACCAACTGACGAAATCTTTAACAAAACCGATAAAGAAATTTTGGATTACGTAATGCCTGCGTTGGAAAAGACTGGCTTCTTGAAAAAGGAAGACGTGGCTGAATTCTTTACTAAAAAAATGCACGGCATTTACCCTGTTTACGATTTGACTTACAAAGAAAACTTGACTAAAGTCTTGGCTTACTTGGATGAATTCAATAACTTCATGACTCTAGGCAGAAGAGGCTTGTTTAATTACAACAACCAAGACCACTGTATCGACATGGCCTTGCATGCTGAAAAATTCATCGATAAATGGTTTGCTGGCTCTTCGTCATTAGAAGAATGGCGTTCTAATAGAAAGAAGTTTGAAGAATACGTAATTATCGATTAAAGCATTTCATTGTCTTTTTGAATTCGTTTTAAAACTCTTGTTTTCCATATTATTATTCTCATGAAGATAGTAGTAGTAAGTCCTCCTTTGATTTCGCACAAGGACGACTTTTTCAGTTCAGGCATTCCTTACTTTCCAATCGGAGCCGCTTACTTAGCTTCGACTTTAAGAGAAAAAGGATTTGACGTTACAGTAATCGACGCCTTCGGCCTAGCCCCAAGCAAAGTCAGAGACTACAAGCACAAAGCAATAATTCAAGGAATTACTCCAAACGAAGTAATCGAAAAAATACCAAAAGACGCTGACTGGATTTGCTTTTACGCTCCTTTAGTAACCAGCCATCCCTTGAACTTGGAATTAATTCCTTTAGTCAAGAAAGCTTTTCCTAAAGCCAAGACTATTGTCTTCGAAAACAGCCAGCAAGTATACGCTTACTCATTGAAAGAAGTATACAACGAGTTCTTGGACTTGGGTGTTGACTTCGTAGTAATGGGCGAGCCAGAAGAACGAGTACCCAACGTCATTACAGCAAAAGGAATTCCTGAAGATGACGGTTTAGCTTACTGGAAAGGAAAAGAAAAAGTCTTGGTTCCAAAAAAAATGTTTTCAGTAGTAAAAGAACTAGACTTAC
>JABWCK010000001.1 GCA_013360305.1 Microcaldota archaeon | reverse complement strand
CCCACTGCTTGCGAGCATCAGCCGGGATTTGAGACAAGAATTCTTGCAATTCTTCAGGCGTAAACTTCAAGTTAGTCTTACACAAACCCAACTGCCGGTGGTATACGAATACGAATTCTT
Organism: Microcaldota archaeon; assembly: GCA_013360305.1. Lineage (GTDB taxonomy): Archaea > Micrarchaeota > Micrarchaeia > Norongarragalinales > Norongarragalinaceae > JABWCK01. The sequence continues at coordinate 107,783 of JABWCK010000001.1, read as the reverse complement.
TGCTTCCGTTAATCATTAATTCTTCCAAGTCAGGATCGTCAAACAATGGTTGAATCAAGGAAAAGCCGTATACTTTGTCCACTACAAACCTAGCGACAGTGTCAGAATTCTTTCCACCAAGCATTGAAGACAATTGCTTGAACAAGTCATCCTTCTCGCTTTCGGGCATTCTCTTCGATAAGAAAACTACGTCTAGAGAATCAACTAGTTCTTGCAATGGTTTTTCTTTTACTTGAGGATAGTTAGAGCAAAACTTTTTCACGCTTTCCTTGCGCTTCAAGACGGCAGTCAACTCGTGAGCGAATTCTTTCTCTTCCCTAGTGAAAGAAGGCTCGCTTACTACGTAATCAGAAAAAGGGTAACCCTTCTTTAATTCCGTCTTGTAAAGATTCATTGAAAAAGATAAACGAAGCAATCAATAAAAAGCCTTCTTCTTAAAAACTCGTTTACAGTAATAATGAATCGTGAAACTGTCTTTCAAGCAAAAAATCCTAGCAAAAATAACGCCTACTGAAAAAGAAGCGTTAGCCCAAAAAACCTTAGCTAGACAGTTAGCTGAGAAAATATTAAAGCACGTCCACGCTAAAGCAATGCTCGTCGGCAGCGCTGCCCGAGACACGGGATTGCGGGGAGATAACGATATTGACTTGTTTTTGTTGTTTCCTAGAAAGCTTTCTGAAAAACAAATCGTTTCCCGCACTATAAAAGCAGTCAATACAGCTATTCCCGTAAAATGGGTAATGCACTACGCGGAACACCCGTACTTGAAAGCTACAATTGAAGGTTTTGAAGTCGAAGTAATTCCTTGCTTCGAGTCAAAACCACACCAAGGAATCAAAAGCGCGGTTGACCGAAGCCCGCTGCACATGACTTACTTGCAAGATCGCCTTACTCAAAACCAAAGAGAAGACGTTCGATTACTAAAGCAATTGCTTAAAACAAACGAGTTGTACGGAGCAGAACTAGCCACTCAAGGATTTTCTGGCCTAGTATGCGAGTACTTGATATTGAATTACCGTTCTCTAGAAGAATTAATTGAAGCCGCGGCAAAATGGAATCCGCCAGTATACATTAACTTCACTAACGAGAAAATAAACCAATTCAAAGACTCTTTCGTGCTAATAGACGCTATTGATGAATCAAGAAACGCGGGAGCGGTTGTTTCAGAAACACAGCTTTACAGGTTTATTTCACTATGCCAAAAACTAGTAGAAAAACCAGCCGAGTCGTTTTTCGAGAAAAAAACAATAAAAAAAACCACCAAGAAGAGAAAAACTATTCCGTTAACTATTTCTTTTGCTGCTCCAGACTTAGTTGAAGACATTCTTATTCCTCAACTAAGGAAGACTGAACGCGGGTTACGGAAACACTTGGAACACGATTACAAAATCATTGGAACCGAATCAGTACTTAATGGAAAGACTGCAGAAATATTCTTGGAGTTAGAAAACGAGTTTCCGCCAGTTGTTAAAAAAATAATCGGCCCCCCAGCTAACAACAGCAAAGCAGTCAAAGAATTCTTGAAAGGCAAAAAACCATTCAGGGGCCCGTTCATCGAAGGAAGCCGAGTGATTATTGAAGAAAACACCAAGCAAGAAAGTATTGTTTCTTTCTTGAAGAAAACTCTCTCGAAACCAAGTAGTTTTGGTTGTGCTTCGCATTACGAGAAAACTATTCGAAAGGCTAGGATTACTAAAAACAATAAGAGTAATTCTGCAGTAAAATTTTACAACAAACGAGACTACTGGCTGTGAATCAACTAGAAGAACTAAAGCTATTGCTTGAGAGAGTAAAAGCGTTGGCTGAAAAAAGAAAACCCGCAGTAAAACAAGAATTTATTAATTACAACCCGTTACTTGAAAGAAAAAAAGAAAGAGTTTAGATTAAGCCTACTTCGTCGATGTTGACGTTGCTTACTCCTTCCAAAGCAGCGACTTCAGCTTCAAAGTCTCTTCCACTGCCGTCTTCTGTAACAAAACTGGCTTGTACTACTTTAGAACCAAACACGTAGTCAATAATTTTGGCAGAATTGCAGCCGTCAACTTTTTGAACTCTTTCTAGTACTTCGTTGATTTGTTCTTGTTCTTCTGGAAACACTTTCATTACGCACAATACTTTACCCATTTATACCAACTCTTTTAGTTTTTGTTTTATTATCCTCGACTTGTACTCGTCGGGGTGAAACGCTTTATCTAAACGAACTACTTTAGTCATTAAACCTTTTTCCTTGATTGCTTTCTCTAAAGCAACAACATCAAACTTCTGGTCATAGCCCAAGACAATCACGTCGGGTTTCAACTTCAATACTCCTTCAATCTTGTCTTCAGAGTCGCCTAAAACTGCTTCGTCGACTATTTTCAACTCAGAAACCATTTGTTTTCGAGTAAGCTCGTCAAACACTAAACCGTGTTCGCGAACAGAGTGAGCATCTCTAGCCACTAAGACCGTCAACCAGTCTCCGTGTTTTTTTGCTTCCTTAAAGAAAAACAAGTGTCCCGGATGTAATAAGTCGAAACACCCGCATACTACTACCTTCTTCAATTTTTTATCAACTCTAAAAGCGAGGAAAAATAATAGGCTTACCAGTGTTTTTATAACCCACTGCGAGCAGTATTTTATACGCCTTTTTTTAATAAAACTTTTTTTCTAGATAGAAAAAAGACGATTTTTTGGTAAAGCTTTTTGCCGCAGTAAAAAGGTTTGGAGCCATAGTATAGCCTGGATAGAATACGAGCTTGCGGAGCTTGGGACCGGGGTTCGAATCCCCGTGGCTCCGTTAACTAATTAAAACTATTAATGTAAAGTATTTCTAGCTAAAAATTAGGAGGAGAATAATATGCGCAAAACATTCGTTTTTGGAGTAACCGCAGTATTAGTGCTAGTTATTTTTTCCGGAATAGTATCAAGCAGTCCATGGAGTGACGTTTGGAATGCTATTAACGATTTGCAAGACCAAATTAACAATATTAATTTGATTCCTGGACCGGCAGGACCGCAAGGACCAGCTGGCGCAGATGGAGCGCAAGGCCCCCAAGGTGAACAAGGATTGCAAGGAATTCCAGGACCACAAGGACCAGCTGGAAGTAGTAGCATGACTAGGTACATAGTAGCCAATAGCACTAGTGTTTCAATTGGAACTAGTGGAACCGCAATAGCGGCTTGCAATCCTGGCGACCAAGTTATCTCAGGCGGATTTGCTGGAGGCGGTGTGGGTTTAGAAATACAACAATCCAGACCCGCATTGATTGTTCCAGAAGCATGGCTAGTTGACGGAGTAAATACGGGAATAATCACCAGAACATTAACGGCTTATGCTTGGTGCAACGACTTAACTCCTTAACTTTTCTTCCTTTTTATTTAATTTCTTCTAAAGCCATTTCGTGCGCGTTTCTCAGTACTTTAGGGGTTAATTGTCCATTCAGAAAGGAAAACACTCGCGTAGGTTCTCCTGGTCCTGATTGAGGAGAATAAAACTTGGCTTTTTCTACTAATTGTTTTAAACGAGATTGCGCGTAATTACGTAAATCCGGATCAAGGTCTTCTAGTAGTTTCGCGTAGACGGGAAAATAAGCTAAGTGAACTTGTGGAAAAACAGGAGGTTTTGTTTTAGGGTTTCTCCGATATCCGGGCAGTTTGTCTATTTCGGAGTTTGATTCGGTTATCAACGCATTAAAAACAAATTCTCTGATTGAAGAATTTTTTTCTTTAACTAATGCATCACCATAAATTCTTCCCAAGTCTTCAGGTGAAAGTAATCCATGAGCACGTAAGTTTTGAAAGACTTTAAGCAAGTTATATCGAGACAAGTCATCGTCTTCTTTTCGTAAACGTCGTTCAAGCCATGGAAGTTGCGTTTTCAACAACTCGGGAGTTTTTCTAAAGTGGTATACTACCGACTTCATTATGGCGGCTTTGACTTGAGAGTGCGTTTCAAATCGCAATGCGTTGACTAAAACATCTACAGATATAGGTTGTTTATGTTTTGCAATAATAGTTAGGGCCCTCAACCTTCTTGCTGGAAAAGGATTAAACAATAAAGAACCTATTGCCCGAGAATGAGTTTTATTTAATCCAGGTAGTTCTGGTGCTACTTCATCTACAAAGTAAGCAAATTTTTTCAAAGAACGCTTAAGTAATGTTTTTCTAGGAAACGAGTTTTTAGCCAAAGTATATTCACTACTAAAGCTTAATTCAAAATAGTTTAATTAAGTGTTCTTAGTTTCAATAAAAAGAAGCAATTAAAAGTTGTCAACGAATAATTATTACTGTACAAGAAAAAGAACAAGAAATTTCAAACAAGCTCAAAGGACGAATTCGTTACGCGATAGCAGTTACTTTATTTTGGTTAGCAGTAGGCACGATTTTTTACCGAATTTTCGAAAAATGGACTTGGGTTGACTCGATTTACTTCGCTACTACTACGTTGACTACAGTTGGTTTTGGAGACCACGTTCCTTCAACAGATTTTACTAAGTTGTTTACGGTGTTTTACATTTTGTTTGGTGTTTCGATAATGTTTTACACGATTACGCTAAGCGGGACTTACTACGTAGAAAAAAGAGTACAAAGCAATTTAGTGAAAGAAATCAATCCTTTAAACACTATTGGCAAAGTCAGAGAAAAAGCATCTAAAATACTTCCGAATAGCAAGATCGAATACCGCACTAAAGCGCCTTGACAGAAAGATTAACTACTTTTTCGTTCCTTATTCTAAAGTATGTTTAGGACTCATTACGTTAACGAAGTAACTCCAGAACTAGACGGCCAAACTGTAGAGTTAGCTGGCTGGGTTCACGAGTACCGCGTTTTAGGAAAAATCAATTTTATAGTATTAAGAGACAAGACTGGAACCGTACAGTTAACTTTCAAGGAACCGGATTCGTCTGCAGAACTAATCGAAAAATCCCGAAAATTAATCAAGGAAACGTCAATCGCCATAAGAGGAGTAGTAAAAAAATCAAAGATTGCTTCAAGCGGCATTGAAGTATATCCAGTCGAGTTAAGAGTACTTGGAGAAGTGGAAGAAAAAGTTCCATTAGACGTGACTGAAAAAACTCCTGCAGAAATAGACGTACGTTTGGATAACCGGTTTATTGACTTGAGAACTCAAAAAACTACTTCAATCTTTAAAGTAAGGCACTTCGTGCTGAAAGCTTTTAGAGATCAACTATTGAAGGATGGTTTTCAAGAAATTAACCCGCCATCAATAGTAGGCACTTCAACAGAAGGCGGTACTGACTTGTTTCCTATAGAATACTTCGAGAAAAAAGCATTCTTGGCTCAAAGTCCTCAATTGTACAAACAACTAGCTGTTCTTGGAGGAATGGATAAAGTATTCATGATTACGCCAGTCTTCAGGGCAGAAAAACACAACACTACTGAACACTTGAACGAAGTAACTCAAATGGATGCCGAAATGGGCTTCGCTGAAGCAGAAGACGCGTTGATTGAATTAGAGAAAGTATTCTTGAATATTTTGAAGGAAGTTAAAAACAATTGTTCTAAAGAACTAGACTACTTAAACTCGTCATTTGAAATACCGAACAAAATTCCTCGATTTACTTACACTCAAGTTTTAGAAAAGCTTTCTGAAAAAGGAATCAAGTTGGAATGGGGCGAAGATTTTTCGAAAGAAATAGAACACGAATTACCAAGCGTCCTAGGTAAAGAATTATTCTTTATAACTCACTGGCCGACTAAAGCGCGTGCTTTTTACTCTCAACCACTTGACGACAAGACTTGTTTAGCTTACGATTTAGTCTTTAAAGGAGTGGAAATGGCTTCGGGTGCTCAAAGAATTCACGACCCCAAAGTACTAATCAAAGCATTGGAAGACAAGGGATTAAACCCAGAGTCTTTCGAGTCGTACATTAATGCTTTTAGATTTGGAGCAGTGCCTCACGCGGGTTGGAGTATTGGAACTGACCGAATAACAATGGCATTAACTAGCCAGAAAAATATTCGAGAAACTGCACTATTCCCGAGAGATAGAAACAGAATTACTCCGTAATCTTGTGCTTTAAGCACAATTTACTTAACTCGCCTAAAGAAGTAGGCCGCTCTAATTGTTTGAGGCTATTCACATAATTACTTACTACTTCGTTTACTTTGCCGGGATTAATTTTTTGCATTTCCATTGTAGCCTTCAACAAAACGCCGAGTTTTACTATTCCCTCATTCCACTCAGCTTGAGATAAAATTGCGCCCTTGGATTTAGAACTAGATTTAGCTAAAGCAAGAAGTGCTTGATGCCCAGTAGTATGCAACAAAGAAACGTCACTGCCTCGCTTTAAAGCGTTCAAGGCTTTTTCATGATGTTTCAAGAATCGCTGGTGTACGTCAACTCCATAGTGGCGAATAATATCTTGAGGAGTAATAGAACGCACGCCAATAGATAAAGGCTGCTTGATTTTTTTCTTTGACTTTGTTGCAGCTGCGGTCGGCATGATAAAATAAACGCTAAACAAGTTAAAAACGCTTTTTACAAAAACAAAGCAAAACAAATTGCGCCGACTAGAACGCAGTAATAAGCGAACCACTCGAGTTTGCCTGCCTTCAATAAACGCATTAACACGTCAATGCTGGCATAACCCGCTATGAAAGCAGCGATTACTCCTGCTAAAATCAAATCCATACCCAAATCGAGAGAGAGTGTTTGAAACTCTAACGCGGAAGCTACAAGCATTGCGGGAATGCCGATCATGAACGAAAACTCAGCGGCTTTGCGGGGTTCCACACCCAACAACAAACCGGTTCCGATAGTGCTTCCGGAACGAGAAATTCCAGGAGCAATTGCTAAACCCTGAGCTATTCCAATCAGAAGTGAATTTTTTTCAGTCAAGTTAGACTTTAACTCTCTTGGACGAGTAGCAAAATACAAAAACAATCCATTAACTACTAGCAAAAAACTCACTGCTAAAGGATTCGAAAATAATGATTTGAAAAAGTTTTTTCCAGCGAAACCAATTAAGGCAGTTGGAAAACCCGCCAAGACTATAAAGAACAAGTAGTTACGAGATTCTTTACGATTAGTCAGCAAACCATGTAGGATCCAGTAAAGCTTATGCCTGAAATAAACTATTAACGCAAGCAGTGTTCCAAACATTAACACTACATCAAACTCGGGTTTTACAGTCAAACCAAGCAATTCTTGAGCTATAACCAAGTGACCGGAACTAGAAATAGGCAACCATTCTGTAAAGCCTTGAATTAAGCCTAAAATAATTGCATCGATTAAGTTCATTTAGACACTATTACTAGTTTTCCGTCTATTGACTCTATTGAAATGCTTTGACCTGCTGCAAGCAATTCTTCGAAAACACCAGAAAAATCAAAAGCATTTTTATCTTTAACCGCAATTTGAAAACCGCCGTAAACGCTGTTAAACGAACCACTCTTACCAATTAATTGAATCAACCTATTTACTAAAAAGTCTTCCCGCTTGACTATTTTTCTAACGGCTTTTTCAAATGCAGCATACTCATTAGCTATTGGTCCAGCATCTTCTTGAAGGTGTTTGATTACAAGTTCTCGTATCTTGTGAGAAGGTATCAAATCACTTTTTCCTAATTCTTTCTCAATTAGAAGAGTTATTTTTGAAGCTAGTTTTCCAGCACCTGCGTTAGTAATAGACTTTTTTAGTTTGGTTTTGTCAAATTCTTCAGTTCTACCGTTTTTTTTTATTACCTTCAAAGAAAATCACCCATACTGCAAATAAAGCAACCCAAAAGCAGTAATAACCGTTACTGAAACAACTACAATGCCAGCCTTAAACCACTCCATGAAAGAAATCTTAGGCAAGCCTCTTTTCTCTATTAAACCTAACGCGACAATGTTCGCAGTGCTTCCGATTAAAGTCAAATTGCCGAACAACGTAGCGCCAAACAACAATGACCACCACAAGTAGTCTCCTGCGATCGCCGTATTCTGCAAGTCATGCACCAGAGGAACAAAAACTGCAACAGCCAACACGTTATCAAGAACTGCACTTAATAATCCAGAAATTACAATTATTGCGCCCATTGCTATACCTGGACTTGAACCGAAAACGTCCGAAAAACCTTTGGCTGCGACTTGCATTACTCCAGTTTCCTCTAACGCGCCAACTGAAGAAAACAACATCATAAAGAAAAACAAAGTCCACCAATCAACCTTGGTTTCAACGAATTGGCGGGCAGTTTTTGCTTCAAGTAACAAAACTATTCCAGACGCGGCTAGAGCAGTACCCAAAAGCATTGCGTTTTTCTCTAAACCAAGCAATTCTTCTACTTTAGCATGCGCAATCAATGAAGCTAGAACTCCAAAGAAAAGAATACTTGACACAAGCAAGTTTTGGCTAGAATGGCTTTCAATCAATTCATTAACAGGAATCGCTCTTGCTTTAGTCGCGAATTCTTCAATATCTTTTCTAAAGTAAAGAAAGGTAGCAATCATTACTACAACCAGTGCAGCGAAAGAAATAGGCGTAGCATACTGCAAGAAGTCACTAAATGAAAGCTTTGCGTTTAAAGCAATTACTACGCCCACAGGGTTTCCTACTGCAGTCGCACTGCTCCCGATATTAGTAGCAAAAACAGTAGCCATGACGAAAGGAACAGGGTTTACTCTCAACCTAGCAGTCAAGTACAATACTATACTCAACATGAACAAAATAGAAGTTACTTCATCGACTAAAGCAGCAAATAACGCGGATAAAAACATTAATAATACAAAAATTCTTTTTCCGCCACCGCCGACTAGCTTGATTATTTTAGAAATCAAGTATTCAAAGAAAGCGTATTTTTCCAAGTAACCGACGAAAATCATCATTCCTGCTAAGAAAACAATTATTTCCAAGTGGGCAAATTCAACAAACTTGTGAACATTCAACAAACCGGCAGCAAACAATACCGCACTGCCAATCAAAGCAAACGACAAGCGCACTTCCCAAAACAACACTGTTCCCAAAACTAAAGCCAATACTATAGCTACGGCAACCGTCTGCAAGAAAGTCAATCCGAAAAACAACGAAGCGAGTATCGCTAAAACAAGCAAACCAAAATATACTGCAGCTTTCTTTACTACACTGCCACCTTCAAAACCCATATACTGATTTAAACAAAATCATTAATTAGCTTTGTTTTTTAAGCAGTTAAAAAATAATTAATTCCATGCAAAAATTTCACGCACTAGAATACAAACAAGTCTTTGATTCTCTAGAAACAGGAGTAAAAGGAATAAGCATTAGTGAAGCAGAAAAAAGATTGAAAGAATACGGATTCAACGAAATAGAAAAAAAACAAAAAAAATCACTCATCGCATTATTCTTAGAACAATTCAACAATTTCTTGATAATACTATTGCTAATAGCCGTAGCTATTTCTTTAGCTCTAGGAGAATTGCTTGAAGCAGCTTCCATGTTTTCAATAATAATACTAACCGCAGCAATGGGCTTCGTGCAAGAATACCGCGCAGAAAAATCAATGAACGCGTTAGAAAAACTATCCGCTCCACAAGCAAGAGTAATGAGAGAAGGACGAGAATCAAAAATACCTGCCAAAGAACTAGTTCCAGGAGATTTGATAATAGTAGAAGCAGGGGACATAATACCCGCAGACGCTAGATTATTCGAAGAAAACGGGTTGAGTGTAGATGAATCAGTCTTGACTGGCGAAAGCGTGCCTTCAAGCAAGACTATCCTAGCATTAAAAACAACCGCTTCGATTGGTGACCAAAAAAACATGGTTTTTTCCGGCACAACAGTAACATACGGGAAAGCCAAAGCAATAGTTACTTCAACAGGAATACAAACTGAGTTCGGAAAAATTGCTTCAACCATTCAAACCACTGCGGAAACAAAAACACCGCTACAAATAAAATTCGAAGAATTAGCAAAACAATTAGGAATCGGAGCACTTGGGCTAATTTCAATAGTATTTGTTTTAAGCTTGCTTAAAGGAGAATTAAGTTTCACCGAAGTACTATTGTTTTCACTCAGCTTGGCAGTAGCAGCAGTTCCAAATTCTTTGCCGGCAATTGTTACAATAAGCCTAAGCATGGGCGCAGGAGAACTTGCCAAGAAAAAAATGATTATCCGCAAGCTTCCTGCAACAGAAAGTCTGGGGGCAGTCACAGTTATTTGCTCAGATAAAACAGGGACTATTACTAAAAACGAAATGACTGCGGTCAAAGTATATTCACAATTTAAAGAATACGAAGTAACTGGATCAGGATACGAGTATTCTGGAAAAATACTATTGAAAGAAAAAACAAGCGGAAAAGACTTAGAACAAGTAATACGAATAGGGTTGCTTTGTAATAACGCTAGAATTGAAGAACGAGATGGTAAAAACAAGTTGCTAGGCGACCCGACAGAAGGAGCGTTGTTAGTACTAGCAGAAAAAGCAGGCTATTCCAGAGACGCCGAAGAGAAAAAATATTCATTTGTTAAAGAATTATCTTTCGATTCAGACCGCAAAAGAATGACTACAATAGTCAAAAACAACGAAAAACAAATAGCGCTAGTCAAGGGTGCACCCGAAATAATTCTTTCAACATGCAATAGAATCTTGGATAATGGAAAAATAAGAAAAATAACTAAAGAAGACAAGGAAAAAATTCTTTCAAAAAACAAAGAATACGCCGAAAACGCATTAAGAGTACTCGGTTTTGCATTCACTGAAGACGTTTCGGCAAAGCCGACGATAGAAAACACTGAAAAAGAACTAGTATTCACAGGACTAGTCGGCCTAATCGACCCAGCTAGAGACGAAGTAATAGACGCATTAAAACAAACCAAAGCTGCAGGAATTCAAACGATAATGATTACCGGAGACTATGCTTTGACGGCTAAAGCAATAGGTGAAAAAATTGGATTACTAGAAAAAGGAGACTTAGTAGTTACAGGCGAAGAACTAGCATCATGGAGCGATTCTGAACTAGATTCTAAAATAAACAAGATAAAAGTATTCGCCAGAACACAACCCATTCAAAAATCAAGAATAGTCGAAAGCTTGAAGCGACAGGGACACATAGTAGCAATGACTGGAGACGGAGTAAATGACGCTCCAGCGTTAAAAAAAGCAGACATTGGCGTATCAATGGGAATTACTGGCACAGACGTAGCCAAAGAAGTATCTAAGGCAACTCTAGCCGACGACAATTTCGCGACAATAGTAAACGCTATAGCAGAAGGAAGAAATGTTTATGACAAAATAATAAAATCAGCCAAGTACTTGCTTTCCTGCAACGCAGGAGAAATAGCCATAGTAATAATATCCATACTACTAGGATTTCCATTGCCATTAATCCCCTTACAAATACTGTTAATGAACTTGCTGACAGACGGATTGCCTGCACTCGGATTAGGTTTTGAAAAACTAGAAGACAACGTAATGAAACGCCCACCCAGAAACCCGAATGAAAAACCATTAGACAATCAAATGCTTTTTTCAATAATCTTCTTCGGCCTGATAATGGGACTAGGCTCGTTCTACTTGTTTGCAGAATACTACGACCAAGGAATAGAAAAAGCAAGAACCATTGCGTTTACTACGCTAGTAGTATTTCAATTGTTTGCAGCAATAGGAAGCCGCTCTCTTGAACCATTCCACAAGTTAAACTTGCTTACAAACAAGTGGCTATTGCTAGGAATACTTTCTTCACTAGCAATACAATTAATACTAGTATACTGGCCGCCAGCTCAAATAATATTTGAAACGACTAGTTTAGAAATAGGCGAATGGATTCAAATAATGATAATATCAAGCATGGGATTCTTTTTAATGGAAGCCAGCAAAATAATATCTAAAGCAATGTACCACAGGAAAGCATTTTATTAAGTGAAAAAAAAATGGATTTGACTCAAACCGCAATAATAACTGGAGAAATAATTTTCCTAGCAATAATAGGCTTAGCCCTGGGAAAAATATTGCACAAAGCATTAACAGTAGTATTCAAATCAATCTCTCACAATACTAAAACCAGCCTAGACGACTTCATATTTCAATCAATCCAAGGTCCACTTGAAGTAACTACCACAGTAGTCAGCATTTACTTTACTTCAACATTCTTCAAAGAACTTGGAGGAATTCAAACAATAATAGAAGCATACTCCCTATCCATAACAATACTCCTTGCATTCTATACACTGGCAGAAGTAGTAGGCGCAGTGCTTAGATGGTACTACTTTGAAGGAAAAGACAAAACTAAACTCAAAATGGACGTCACCCTGCTTCCATTCTTTAGAAAGTTTTCAAGACTATTAATAATGCTCATAGGCGTAAGTTCATCACTGGCAGTAATAGGTATTGACTTGACGGGATTGCTTGCCGTAACCAGCGTCGTGGCATTAATTCTCGGATTAGCCTCTCAAGAAACTCTCGCAAACATTTTCGCAGGAATGGCTCTGCAATTAGACAGGCCGTTTATTTACGGAGACTATTTGAAACTAGCAAGCGGAGAAGTAGTTAAACTAGAAAAAATAGGCACACGAAGCACTAAGCTATCAGACTTGAACGGAAACACTATGATTTTATCAAACAGCGAATTCGCAAAACAAAGAATAATCAATTTATCAAAACCAACAAATGAATTCAAGACAAGCATCCAAGTAGATGTTCCATTAAAATTTAATTACACTAAAATGGAATCAGAATTAAGCAAGCAAAGTTATAAGCCAGTAAAAATAACTATAGAAAAAATAAGCAAAGAGTATTTGACAATAAATATTTCATTCTGGGTTCAAAGTTTTGAAGAACTAGCGAACGAAAAAGCTAGAATAAACCAAGAAATACTTCATTCTCCCGACTTCTTCAAGAAATAAAACGCTATACTCAAACCAATAACCAAACCAATACCTAAAGAAATCAAGTGCGAAACCGCGAATGATGCATCATCTTGAGATAATACTATCCCCGATGTAGAATCAGATGTCGGTTTTGTTTCAATAACCAATAAGGAAGATTGAACTGGTTTTCCCTCAAAATAATAATCCGAGTGGTCATTAGTGTTTAAAGTCACAGTAAGCTCATGTTTTCCTTCACTCAAAGGCGGCAAGTAATACCAATCAGAATAAATCCTGGCAATTTTTTCCCCATCAACATACAAGTGAGCATGACCCTGTCCCGCAAAATTTTGTCCTCCAGCGTTTTCAGGAGCGAAAATAAAATTACTAGTAATCAAATGCAAGTTCCATCCACCGTTGAAGTCTTGCGTTACCATTAATTGTATAGTTGGCTGAACTGGAGCTTCAAAAACGCCATGCTCTTCATTCCCGTGTCCTAAAACAAACACTGAAACCAATAAAACAGCAATTAAAAACACTTTTTTCATTAAACTTATAATAACCAACAATATTTTTTAAGTGATTTATTATGAATAAAGAAAAAATAAAAAACAAACTAACCCCTGAACAAAGCGCAGTATTATGCGATTCAGCAACAGAACCACCATTCAGCGGAGAATTACTGCACAACAAGGAAAAAGGAACCTATTCCTGCGCGGCTTGCGGAATGGAATTGTTTTCCTCAGAAGCAAAGTTCGATTCTGGAACAGGATGGCCCAGCTTTTTTAAAGCACTACCCAACGTTGAAACCGCCGACGATTATTCACACGGAATGCACCGCATTGAAGTCAAGTGCAAGAACTGCGGCGGACACTTGGGACACGTTTTTGATGACGGCCCAACCCCAACCGGCAAAAGATACTGCATTAACTCGCTGTCACTAAAATTCGCCAAGCGTTAAACAATCATACCATAACGCTTGTTTTTACGCGTCATTTTAATAAAATAATTCAAACGCGTCTTAAACGAATCTTTACTAGCAGCAATCCAATCGATTCGAATTTTCTTGTATTCTTCAGGAAAAGCTTGAAAATTCCTCCAAACAACAGGATCCTGCTTCAATTCTTTCATGATTTCTTTAGGGATTACTAACTCGTCGTGTTTAGGCGTCAAAACATGGCTGACTTTTTCCAACCCCGCAGGAGTCATTCTTCCTTGCGAAATCATTTTCTTTACCCTTAAACGGTTGGGTTCTGAAACAAACTTGCTTTTACGAGGCGTAAAACGCTGAGCAAAAGAATCAACACTTATTTTTTTAACAGTGCTATCAATCCACCCAAAACACAACGCTTCCTCAACTGCTTCGCCGTAATCAATTCTTTTCTTACCTGACGCTTTATTGAAGTAAACAAGCCAAATTTCTTTTTTCTTCGAGTGGTTTTCTTTTAACCAAGTACGCCAGTCTTCACGATCAGTAACGTAAAGAGTTTCGCCAATATTCATGTAAAACAATACGAGGGTTTTAATTTTATTAACTCGCTAATATTCTTTTAAGAGAGGTGGATTAATGAAATTATTACTAGGATTAATAGTTATCTCGTTCCTTTTCTTGGGCTGCACTCAAAGCAACACTCAAGTAAACGCCGAAGTAAGCACACAAGTAAGCGTGCAAGCAACACAACAAGCTAGCGCGCAACCAAGCGAAGCCATGAATGAACCAACGGTTCAAGCAAGTACGCAAGTACAAGGATCAAATGAATTAGTAGCTTGTTTGGATAAAACCAGGACATGGAAAATCAATTACGACATTACTACCATAACCAGTCAAGGAACATTCAACAGCCAAATGGTTCAATACTACGATAACGGCAAAATAAGAACCGACGTTTTAACTAGTGGAATTGAAGCTCGCTCTTACTTGATTGGAAACGACATTACTAGCTGCTACACTTACGCTGGAAGCTGGACTTGCACTAAGACGCCAAAGCCAGAAAACACGGTAGATACTGAAGTAGAAGTAAAACAAAACGCCATTAACTATGAAGCAGACGGAAGCATTCAAGCAGCTGGAAAAACCGCTAACTGTTTTAAAGGAACAACTGGTCAAAGCACTATTAGGTATTGCATTTCAAGCGACTGCGTTCCAATATACGTAAAAAGCGTCGGCACCAGCAACGGTCAAACTGTAGAAAGCGAAACTAAAGCAACCGCTTACACTACCATAGTTACAGCCGCAGACTTCCAACTACCGGCATAAACTCTCTTTCCCCATTTATTTTTTAAAAACAAAAGAATGAAAAACTCTCTTCCTCACTTTATTTTTACCCGAATTCTAGAAAAAATTATTTAATCAATGCAGGGGTTGCAGAGCTTGGCCAAATGCGACAGGTTTAGGGCCTGTTCTCTTAGGAGTTCGCCGGTTCAAATCCGGCCCCCTGCACTCGCCCACCAAGGAGGAACCGCAACGTCGACCTACCTCCTTAAATTAATTTTTGGGGTTGAAAGCCTTCAAGAAAGGCTTTCGTTACTAATCCGGCCCCCTGCACTAAAGCGTTTTTATTTAACAAAAACTACTTTTTTTCATGAATAAAACACTCGCATTAAGTTTAGTATTAATCGCTGCTTCTTTTGCGTTCAGTTATTACGCGTTCGGATTGCTTCCTGACGAAATAGCTACGCACTGGAATCTCGCCGGAGAAGCAGATGGTTTTTCAGGAAAGGAATACGTTTTCTTAACACCAATCCTTTCACTAATTGTTTTAGGCCTATTATGGTTTTTGCCGTCTATTGACCCGTTAAAGAAAAACATTCAATCATTCAGGAATTATTACGACTTGCTAGTGTTGTTTTTGACTGCGTTCTTTTTGTACTTGAATATCGCTACTACAGGAGTCAACTTGGGTTGGTTTACTGGCTTAACTAACTATATGACAATAGGAATAGGCGCGTTGTTTGTTTTCTTAGGATGGTTCTTGCCTAAAACAAAGAGAAGCTGGTTTATAGGAATACGAACTCCGTGGACTTTGTCAAGCGACGTTGTTTGGAAAAAGACTCAAGTAGTAGGAGGGTACGTTTATGCAAGCATAGGCGTCTTAATGATCTTGCTTCCTAGCTATTTGATGACGTGGATTATTCTAGCAATAGTAATGTCTATAGGATTATTCGCTTATTCTTACTTGATTTCTAGAAAAAATTAGCCGTACATTGGGTTTTGTTCTAGTTTTTGGTAGTCTTGATGCATGGACTGCATTTTTTGAATAGCGTCCTTCATCTTCAACTCTACTTCCTTGCCTTGGTTTTCTAACTCGACTACGTCGACAGGAATGTTTAGTATTTCTGAAACCTTCTTTAACAGCTTAGCAGACGCCTTGGGATCAAAAGCTTGATTAGTTTCGCTCATTAAATTAGCAGCGGGAAACTTTTGAGCAGCGCATTCAGCAATCAAAACCCCACTAACGCCCTGAGTAGCGCCTTCCTTTACTAACTCGAACCCTTGCTTGCTTAAAGAGTCAGCTACGGATTTAGTAGAAGCAATAGCATGCAGTTTATCGCTGGGTTCTTGAATAGCTATTCCAGCGAGAGAATAAATTGCTTTAACTTTTTTAGTCTTGCTCCACTCGATGATTTTTTCAGCCAAAGGATAAATCACGGTTGCAGGAATAACGAATTCTGAAAACAATACAATCAAATCATGTTTTTCTGAAGCATAAATTCGAGCAGGAATAACTGGCTTGAAGTCATGAATAGCACTAATAGGAGGAAAACTAGGAGAGGCAAAATAACCAATCAACTTCATATCTAATTTTTGAGCCAAGTAACTAGCAGTAATCGTCCCAATCATTCCTATACCTGGGAAGCCCTCGATTATTAACGGATTCTTTAGTTTTACTTTCTCTACTTCCTTTATTTGAATCATGTTATTACAAAGTAAGCGGTATAAGCTTAAAATAGTTAAGCTAAAGAAAAAAAGTAGTACGCACACAAACACGCCGAAAGTAAAATAACCGCTTGAAACATGAACGAATTTCTTCGTTCTAGTTTTGAAACTAAAAAACAACTAATCAAAGAAAATAAAACTAAATAAACGACTACCCCCGTCTTCAGTGAAGGGATTAACGCGTTAGATTGAGATAAGTCCTGAGTGAATGAAACCATTACTCCGAGTATTACGGACGCCAACAACGCTCCGCCGAATAACGAGTACTTCATTGTTTCTAGCTGGGTTCTCGATTCTGAAAAAGTTTTATTAAACTGAAACAAGCGTTCGGCTAGTTTAGAATAGTTTTTTTCTCCAGAATAATAATGAAGAAATGCTAATTGCTTCAACGCGTTTAAAGAAGGAGTCTTGCAAGGAAAACAAAGAAACGCATCTTCAATCGACAATCCTTTGTTCAAGTTTTTTTTAACCAACTGTAAGTGTTTTTTTAATTCATTATTCCCGCAGTCGAAAATTTGTTCAAAAAACAAGCATTTTTGCATTTCGATTAAAGCACTAGGCACAGATTCATCTAAATCAAACAATTCATCTTTTAACAAATCAAAACACCGGAATCTTTTCCATCAACAAACCCGAAACTATCAAGTTTACTGCTGGAAAAGTGATTGAAAACAATACTAAAACCTGGTTTCCAGTAAAACTCAAATCGAGAAAACTTGATCCGACCGCCAAGTAAGCAGCACATAATGAAGGAATCACTACACTTAACGAAATGAATACTATACCTACCAGAGATGATTTTGAAGAAAAACTCCTAATCGCGTTTAGTTTTTTTGAAAAAACGCCTTCGCCTAAAACAATCAAGTTTGCAGAGTCGTTAGTTTCATAATAATCTTCTAAAGCTTTTGAAAAAGAAACTAACGCGCTAGAATTATTTCTTTGCCTAAACGCCTGCATTGTTTGAGGAAAACTAAATCCTTTAGTCAAATTAACGCACACTAAATCAATTTCTTTAGATAATTCTCCAAACCCGTTCCTTGCAGAATCGAGTTTAAGCAGAAAGTCATCAGTCGAAGTAGTGAAAACTTCAACAAATAACGGAATTTCTTTCTCGACTAAAGCAATTCTTTGAGGTTCTAAGCTAAAAAAATTAGTTTTAAGCAATAAAACAAACAAAAATAATCCAAACACTAAGAAAAATAAAGAAGTAGACAAATCGTAAAAAACTAGCGTTGAGAAAACACCGGCAGACACCAATAATAAAAATAAAAATATTTTTTCAAGCCACACTAGGAATCAACTCTGGAAATTAATCGAATTTTCTTTAATCAAGGAAACGAATTCCTTTGGAGAAATACCGTAATTAATGCACGAATCGCCAACTAGCTTCGACTTAGACAATAAATGAAAATCTAAAACGCCATTTTTGAAAAAAGAAAACGCTTTTCCTTCACGGAATTCTGCTAGATCAACAACTAATCGTTTTTCAACTACTCCCTCGCTTGAAATAAAAGTTACTCTTTTTTGAATTACACATAATTTGATCGAACTAATATCGTGAATGCTGGCACCTAGAAACACCAACCGGTTCAAAGCGTGTTGAGCTGATTCGGCGTGAAAAGTAAAATACGCTGCTTTAGCTTGACCCGACAATAACGAATCGAATAACGCGGCGACTTCGCTGCTGGAACGCACTTCGCCTAAAACCAACCGGTCTGGGCGCATCCTCAAACCATCTTTCACTAGTTCGGATAGGCTCGCGTTATTCGATGCAGCGAGTTTAACAGAATTTTTGTGAATCACTAGCACTTCAGGAGAGTCTTCAACTACTAGAAAACGCTCTTTTTGAGGGATGAACGGAAACAACGAATTAAGGGTAGTAGTCTTGCCCGAACCAGTGTTTCCTGCAATCATTATGCAAGAATCACATGGAGCAGTTAAAGAAATCAACGAAGCAACTTCTGGGCTAATAGTCCCAAAAGAAACTAAATCCTTCAACGAAAAAACAGTTTCAGAAATCCTGCGAATAGTTAGTTCTATTTCCTTAACACACACAGGCCAAACTGAAGCATGAACTCTATACTTAAGTGTAGAAAAATCAATTCTAGACTTAGACGTAATCAACCTTCGACCAGTTCCTAAAGCTAGTTTGTTTACCAAATAAAAGAAATATTTTTTCGAATCAATTGAAGCACTAGTTTCAACCCAGCCTTGTTTTTTCTTGAAAACAAAAATTTTTTCACTCAAGCCAGTAACCGCTATTTCTTCGATTGATTCATCATTCAAGAAAACACTTAAAGGTCCGAAACCAGTCAAATGATTTTCTAAAACGATTAACAAACACTCGGCATCGTTTGAAGGAATAAACAAACCAAAATCCCGACAAAAATCTTGAAAAACCGACTTAAAATCGTCAGTTTTTTTTAGTGCATAATACTCTAAAAACCGATTAGCTAAAAATAACAATTCTTCACTCAATTGCGAGTCAGAATTGCTCCAACCTAAACTCATTCAAACCTTACTCTAACCCCTTTGCGAAAGCCTTTCTTCGCTGCATCAAAAGGAAAAGTCTCAACCAAGTACTTCGCATCACGGGATGAAGAAATAAACGGATTCCAGGGAGCAATGTTTTCGAAAACATCTACTACAATAAAATCTTTTGAAATGAAAACAGCATCAAAACGAGGGCAAAAAAACGAGTGAATGGCGTTTTCAGTTCTAGCAGAGTTAGTAAAGAAAAAAACCAGGGGTTTTTCAACTCTTGAAGAAAACATTAAACCCTTTAGTTTGCTGAAAAAACTCTTCAATTCTAAAGCGTCAGAGTATGCTGGCTTGTTGTTGATGAATACTTTCACAATAAAGAAAAAGAAGAAAAGAAATTAAAACAACCACTAAAAGCGACTAAAAACAGTCTATGAAACAAAAAAATGGTTTTTTAAGGAGTATAAAAAGATTTAAACTGCTTTGAACCTTATTTCTTAGTTAAAATGCGTAAATTAAATCATTTAGCAATTATACCTGACGGCAACCGCAGGTTTGCGAAGAAAAGCTCAATAAACCTAACAAACGGCTATCAGAACGGCTTCAAGAAAGTAGAAGAAGTATTGAATTGGTCTAAGGATGAGGGAATCAAGCGAACTACGTTCTGGGCTTTGTCTTTGGATAACTTTACTAAACGCAGTTCAATCGAATTAAAGGCTATTTACTACTTGCTTGAAAAAAACTTATCTAGAAGCCTGGCAGAAAACACTTTGGTCGAAAACGATACTAAAATGGTTTTCTTTGGTAAGACTGAGTTGTTGCCTAAAAAAATTCAAGGCTTAATGAACGACATTCAAGAAAAAACTGCCGACTGTTCTTCACAGGAAATAAGCGTGGCTATTGCTTACAATGGGCAGGAAGAAATTGCTTCAGCAGCAGCCCGACTAGCGCAGGACTATAAGGAAGGAAAAATCAGCAAGATTGACGAGTCTTCTTTCAGTAATTACTTGTATTACAATCATTCTCCTGACTTAGTTATTCGCACCGGAGACTCTCCTCGACTTTCAGGATTAATGCCTTGGCAAACCGTTTATTCAGAGTTGTATTTTTCAAAGAAATTGTGGCCTGAATTCGACAAGAACGAATTCGACGCAGCTATAGACTTTTACAACTCAATCGAAAGCAAGAAAGGGCGTTAACAACCAAATAATAAAAACTAATTAACTTAATTCTTAACGTGGAGTTTAACGAATCGACACCTATTTACTTGAATATTCCATCTGTGCGATCTACAATAAGTCGTTCTTTAATTAGGTGGTTTGTACACGCAGTAGAAGCAAAAGGCGGAAGCGAAACTGTTCAAAAACTAGTTGAAACAGCTAAAGAAGACAATCCAATACTTGAACGTATGCTTAATTCTTTAAAAAACAGGAATATTTCGCATAAACCAATAAGTAACGATATTCACTTAGTAGTAGTTGATAGTGCCCCCTATCACCAAGAAAAGAGCATAGGAAATACGCACTCTCCAAAAGTGCAAGAATTAGTGCGGACATTAAACGAACTAGGAAATAGGCACGGAGTATTCATACATCACATTACAACTGACGAAATAAAACTAATAGAACCTAAAATACCATTTCCGAAACACCCGTTTTTCACTTACTCCAAAACAGGAATAAAACTTAGTCCAGGAGGCGCGTGTAATCTAGGTTTAACATATATACGTGCAATCCACGATTCAAAATACAAAGGAAAAGCTGCATTGTTAAGAATAGATGATGACTTTTTTCCGCCATTAGGCAAAATTAAAAGTAAAACGAATCCGGACAAAACAACTAACAAATACAGAAACTTTTTCTTAGACTTGAACGAAAACAATGACTCATCAACACAAATTCGCGGCAAATATTTAGGTTACAGAGATAATCGAGGGACTAGACGAGTAACACCAGGAGATGAACAAATAAACACTCCAAAGCTAGATCGAAAAATGCAAATAGTGCACTTAACCAGAGCTAGTTTTTACCCCACTACATTTAATGAAGATGTAGACTATAACTACACCGGAGAAATTATTAAAATTCCAGGGTATTTGATTCACGCAGGGAAAACTAGTACTTACCCTCACATAGATAATCTCGAAACAAGGAAATTGCCTGAGGTTTTTGGCGAATACGGAAAAAGAAGGCATCCCAGAATAGGGATTCCTAGAGCTAATAGAAATTTCACTAAAAAAGTGTTAACTAAATCAGGACTTAGACTTTTTCCCAGATAGTAGTTGATTCTGATTTTTTGAATAATTGTTGAACTAGTTTTTCAGACAAAGATTTTTTCAACGCGAAATCGGGCAAGTGAAACAATAATTCAATCATTATTTTGAAGACTTTCTTGTCTTCCAACGGGTTCTTGTTGCTGTTTAAGAATATTGTTAGTTCCCCGTTGTGTCGAGAAAAACCAAAGCTATAAACGCCATGCCCAGCTCCAGTATCCACTGCGAGGTTCATTACGTCGTCTACTTTGTCTTGGTTATGGTAAGAAATTACTTCTCCATGAATTACTCCTTTGTAATTGCTGGAAAAATAATCGTGGTCCGCGTTTAAAGCCCACCAAAACACGCCGGGCTTCCCCATTTTTTCTCCGTCAACTTTCTTCCAAATAGACTCGTCTAAAGAAACGTCAAGAAAAGGCGATCTTTGCATAAGAATTTTTTCTCGCAGAGTTATAACTAGTTTTTGCTTACTATGAAATCCATGTCTCCAAACTTATTCAACAATACAGGCAAGCCTGCCTTAGAAAACAAGCCAAACAAAGACGAAAAAACGCTGCTTGGAACTGAATTGTAAAAATCATGAAGCTTGCGGTGAGACTTCAACGAAGAATAATACTTATTCCGCCAAGCTTGTTCGTAATTTAATTCACCGGTTTGTAGAAATTGCTTGACTGAAGAAGCTGCAATCTTGCCGCAGTTTCCGCCGAACACTACGCCTCCGCCAGTAGTACTCTTTACTTGGCCGGCAGCGTCTCCCGCCAATAGAATTCTTCCTTTTTGAGTCTGTTCGCGCACAGCTAAAGGAATTAAGTGATGAAACTCGCGACAAGAAACGCATTTTTTTGAAACGAACTTTTCAACGAATTCATCCTTCAATCGAGAAATATCTTTATGGTTTTTAGTAGCGAAACCAATCCTAGCTCGAGTTTCGGAAACAGGAATAACCCATCCAAAAAAACCAGGAAACGCTTTTTGATCCAAGAAAACGTCAACTTCATCGCTTTTGCGAACGTCAACGTTATCATATTCCCCTTCGAAAGCGACGACTGTTTCGCTTAAAGGAATTTCTGGAAAACCATTCAACTTAGCAGTTATAGACGTAACTCCGTCGCACCCAATCAATACTTTGCCTTGAACGTCTTCAACGCCATTAGATGCTCGAATATACTCTGGTCCTTCCTTAAATGAAGAAACGCGAAAATTCTTTTTTAACTCGGCCCCGTAATCTAACGCTTCATCAACGCACTGTTCGTCAAACGCCTGACGGTCAATAACTACTGCTACTGTCGAATTCCTGCGAACGTCGAAATATTTTTCGCCATTAAAAATTCTAGCACCAAAAATTTCGTTTAATACAGTAGGATAATAATTGACGCCAAGAGAATCCATGCCTTTTTTGGACATTATTCCAGAACACTTGTGCATTTTGCCAGGAATAGAATGCTCTTCAAGCATCGTCACACTCAACCCGAGCTTGGCGCTCTCTTTAGCAGTAATTCCCCCCACTGCAGAAGCGCCAACAATAACAACGTCAGAAACAGGCATTATTATAAATGACTAGAACTCGTTTTTATTAGGAAATGATTCAAGCAATTCTAGGGTTGATTGTTTTAGCAAGCGTTTTTTACGCGTTTTACTCTAACTTCAAGAAAGAAGACTTTGAAACCGCGCTAGGTTATTCACTATTCTTGACGTTGTTAGCGCCAGGATTAGTAATGATTGTCTGGAACTTAATCGGACTGCCTTTAACTACCCCAATAGTTTTTGGAATAATGATTGCTATCTCTGTAGTGTTTTATTACGAGTCTAAAACCTTTTTCTTAAAGAAATTAGTTCCGAAAACATTTTTCGGCCAGTCTTGAAGTAATTAGCGTCAGGAACTCCGCCAGAAATGTGCTTCCAATTCACAGGAACTTCTTTTACCGAAAAACCATGCTTTTTACATAACAACAAGCACTCTACATCCCAAACAAAGCCGTTCTCTATTGATTCTTTAGCAATCATTTTAGCAACTTTGCGAGTGAATGCTTTGTAACCGCATTGAGTATCAGAATAATTCAAGCCGAGTAGCGATTTGACTAAAAAATTAAAGTTGCGGCTGGCAAACCAGCGAGAAAAAGGCAATTCCTTGCTAGCCCCCCTAATATAACGCGAACCGATTGCTACATCGAATTGTTTCAAGTAATCAAACAAAGTTAAAGACTCGTCTATGCTGACAGACAAGTCTGCATCCATAATCAAGCAATCTCCCTTCGCGGCGGCAAATCCCTTTCGCAAAGCGCCTCCTTTTCCTAGCTTGTAAGAATAATGAATGTATTTTATTGGCAGTTTTTTCTTGAACGAAGCAATTATTTCGGGAGTAGAATCAGTGCTTTCATCGACGATAACTACTTCAAAACCTTTCTTGTTTTTTAAAGCGAGAGCTAGTTTTTCAAGCGTTTTTCCTATTCTTTTTTCTTCATTGTAAGAAGGAATAATTATTGACTTCATGGTAAAGCTACGCCTAACTTGCTTAACTCGTCGGAAAACAATTTCTTTACTTCAAGCATTTCTTTCTCAGTTTCTCCTTCAAAACGCAGCGTAATTTTTTCCTCAGTGTTTGATACTCTAACTAACCCCCAGCTGTTCGGAGTAACGAGTTTCACTCCATCCAACTCACTGAATTTTAATCCCTTGCCAGTAAACGATTGTTTGATTGAAGTAATTATTTCCTGCTTGTTTTTCACGTTAACACGATATTCAGGGCTAGAAGAATACTTTGGAATGACTGAAATTAATTCAGATAATTTTTTAGACTGGTTTGATAACAATTCAAGCATTTTAGCAGCTGCAAAAATACCATCATCAAAACCATAGTTTTCTTTAAAACAAACATGCCCCGTTATTTCACCAGAAAAAACAGCGTTTTGCTTAACCATTTCCTCACGAACCGCTACGCGACCAGCTTTGGCTTCAAAATACTTTCCGCCATTAGCTTCGACTTCTTTTTTGAAAACCATCGAACTGCGCAATTCGCCAACTACGCTTGCACTAGGGTTTTTTCTTAACTCGCTTAACGCAAATAACACGTTAGAATAATCTCCAGGTACGGGTTTTCCTAAGTCGTCAACAAATAAACACCTATCTCCGTCAGCATCTAATGCAATACCTAAATCAGCTTTTTCTTTTTTCACTGAATCACAAAGCCATTTTAAAGTCTCAGTCTTGTGTGGGTCAGGAACGTGGTTAGGGAAACGTGAATCCGGCTCAATAAACAAACCAATTACTTCGCAACCTAATTCCTCGAAAAGTCTCTTCGCTAAAGGACCGCAAACACCATTGCCGGAGTCTAAAACAATTTTCAACTCGCGCCCAAGCCTAGTTTTCGAAAGCACATGGTTAACGTAGTGAACTTCAACGCTTTTTTCTTCAACGCCGCCTTCACCAGATGTACTCGCGTCAGAATTAAAGTCTTCTTCTAGTTTCTTTAGTTCATTTGTAGCAAGCGGCATTGTTTTCTTCAAGAATTTGAATCCATTGTATTCAGCGGGCAAATGACTGGCAGTAACCATTACTCCCCCGCCCGACGAAAACTTGACTATAGAGTAATACAATACAGGAGTCGGTACTAACCCAACGATTGTTGCGCGCCCACCGCTTTTAACGAAGCCATCTAAGAACGCGTTCTTTAATTCCTGGCTGGAAGAACGATTATCGAATCCGACGCAAGCGTTTTTGCATTGCAACGCGAACGCTTGGCCTAGTTTTTTCGCTTTGTTCGCATCCAAATCATTTGGATAAATGCCTCTAATGTCGTAGCCGCCGAAAATACTCATCTTAGAAGTATGAAAGCAAAACTATTAAATAGTTTGCGTAATACTTAATCATACTATTTCCTAGGGAGTATGACATGTTGGAAAGAATTACAATAACTATAGACAAAAACTTGCTTAAGTCGGTTGACGCGAACATTGACGGCAAAAGCGTCCGCAACAGATCGCAAGCAATATCCTACTTAGTGGAGAAAGCAATGGGAAAAACATTCAAAGCAATCGTCTTGTGCGGAAAGCCTGAAACTGCTTTGAAAAAAATAGGCGACCAACCCGTACTTTACCGATTAATAGAATACTTGAAGAGAAACGGAATAACTGAAGTAATAATCGCATTAAGCGAAAACAGCCAGAAAGTTATCGACTGCGTTAACAAAATAAACGGAGTAAAAATAGAATTCGTATGGGACGACGGAAAAGGAACTGCTTTAGCGCTAGAAAAAGCCAAGAACTTCCTAAACGACACTTTTCTCCTATCATACGCAGACGTATTGTACGAAGACTTGAATTTGAATGACTTCCTAGAATTCCACAAGAAAAACTCTGGACTCACGACAATCGCTTTAGCTGAAGTAAAAAAGACCGCGTTATTCGGAACAGCTAAAATGATGGGTTCTAAAATAATTGAATTCGAAGAAAAACCCAGCGAAAGCGAAACCAACCTAGTGAACGCAGGAGTAGCATTCTGCGAGCCTCAGGTACTTTCATTCATTAACCAAAAAACCCTGAGTTTTGAAAAAGACTTACTGCCGTTGTTAGCAAAACAAGGAAAATTAATGGGCTACAATTATTCCGGCGAATGGAAGCACTACGGGTGAAAAATAAAATGGAGTTGTTAATATTACCTTTCGACCACAGAGCGTCTTTATTGAAAAAACTATTCGGAGTAGCAGACAGAAAACCAACTAGAGAGGAAATGCACAAGTACGCAGAAATGAAGAAAATAATTTACGACGGTTTTCTTCAAGCAATTAAAGAATTCGACAAAAATAAAGCGGCAATACTAGTAGATGAAGAATTTGGCTACGATATTTTAATCGACGCGAAAAAAAGAAACATAATCACAATTTACACCATAGAAAAAAGTGGCCAGGAAGAATTCGATTTCGAGTACGAAGATTGGCAAAAACATGTAAAAAAAATTCAACCCGACTATGGAAAAGTGCTAGTTCGTTTCAATCCTTCGCTTGATAATTCTACTCAAATAAAAAAACTAAAGAAAGCTAATGACGGGTTAAAAGAATTGAAAACAAAGTTTTTGTTTGAATTGCTAGTTCCCGGAACTGAAGAACAATTAAGCCAAGGCCAAGAATACTACGATGAAAAAATTCGCCCAAAATTAATGGTTGAAGCGATTTCACAACTTCAAAAATCAGGCATTGAACCAGATGTTTGGAAGCTTGAAGGAGTTAACTCTAAGAAAGACGCGGAAAAACTCGTTTTGCAGACTAAGCAAAAGAAATGCGAGGGAATCGTTATTCTAGGACGAGGCCAAAACAAGGAAGCAGCATTAAAATGGGTCGAGATTGGAGCTGAAACAAAAGGCGTTGTCGGATTCGCGGTTGGTCGAACGATTTTCTGGGACGCTATTAAAGGATTCAATGAAGGAAAAATGACTAGAAAACAAGCAGTTGACTTGGTTTGCAGTAATTACTTGGAATTCGTTAAACAATGGAGCAAAAAACATGGATAGAAACCTAGCACTCGAGTTTGTTCGAGCTACTGAAAGCGCAGCTATTGCTTCATCACTGCAAGTAGGCCGAGGCGATAAGCACAAGGCAGATGACGTCGCAGTAAAGCAATTAAGAAGCAGGTTGAATGCTCTCGAATTTAACGGGAAAGTAATAATCGGCGAGGGCGAAAAAGATGAAGCGCCAATGTTGTTTATTGGAGAAAAAATAGGCACCGGAAAAGGAATAGAATTAGAAATAGCAGTCGACCCATTAGACGGAACTGACCCAGCTGCCGAAGGAGGATACGGCGCATCAAGCATGATTGCTTTAGGTCCTAAAAACGCATTCATGCACGCTCCAGACGGGTACATTGACTCTATAGCAGTCGGGTCTGAAGTAGGGAAAAAAATAGATTTAGACAACGAAGTGGAAGAAAACATTCGAATCATTGCGGATTGCTTGGGAAAGAAAAAAAGCGAGTTAAACATTGCATTACTCGATAGAGAACGCAATAAGGAAAAAATCAAGAAAATACGCGCAGCAGGCGCTAGGACTAAACTAATAATGAATTGCGATACTTGGGAAGCGATTGCTGCAGCTTTGCCTGATTACGAAGTAGATGCTTTAATGGGAATTGGTGCCACTACTGAAGCAGTGTTGACTGCAACTGCATTAAAGTGCTTGAATGGAAACATTCAAGGAAAATTGTTTTTTGCTAACGATGCTCAAAGAAAAAAAGCTGAAAAAATGAACGCTAGATTCGACAAGCTAGAATTGAACGACTTGTGCAAAACTAGTGAAGCGTCTTTTGTTGCTACAGGAGTAACTAACGGAACTGTTTTGAAAGGAGTTCGTTTTACAGGACAAAAAATAATTACTCACTCAGTAGTAATGCGTTGTTCTTCCAAAACGATTCGCTTTATTGAAGGAATACACGACGAATCAATATTGAAACACATGGTGATGAAATGAAGAAAGCAATTTTGTTGACAGGCGGTTACGCTACTAGATTATTCCCAATCAGCATTTTAAGGCCTAAAGCACTGCTCCCAGTAGCAGGCAAGCCAGTAATTCAATACTTAATCGAAATGCTGAAGCAAGCAGGAATTACTGAAATAATCATTGGGCTAAACACGAACCAGAAGAACATCGAGTCATTCTTCGGAAACGGAAACAAGTTTGGAGTAAACATTGCATACTGCTACGAAGAAACCACTAGCGACTCCAACAAACTAGGCGGGTTGGGAGCGATTAATTACGTTATTGAAAAAATGAAAGTCAAAGAAGAATGTTTAATCCTCGGAGGAGACAATTTTGTCTACGGACTTGACTTGAAGAAAATGAAGCACGACCACCACGCCAGCATTGCTTTGTACACGCTAAACAACATAAACTTAGTCGAACAATTCGGAATAGCAGTCGTCGACAGTAAAGGAAAAATAACTTCATTCCAAGAAAAACCACGAGTAGAAGAAGCTAAATCCAACTTGGCATCCACCTTGATTTATCGTTTTTCTCAAGAATTCGTAAACAAGCACTTGCCGGAATACGTTAAAGAAAAAAAATCCAAAGGAGAAAAACCAGACAAGCCCGGAGACTTGTGGCAGCATTACGTTCAAAAAATACCATTGCAAGGAGTAGTTTTCCAAGGCTTGTGGGGAGATATTGGAACTGCCGAAACATATATTGAAACAAACAAGCTAGCTATGAATTTAATCGTTCGAGACAAGAATACCAGCAAAAACAAAGGAATTACTTCAGGTGCAGGAATAAGCATTGCTGAAGGCGCAGAAGTAAAACCAGGAACAATCATTAAAGGACCAGTAATCATAGAAGAAGGCTGCGTGATTGAAGAAGAATCAATCATTGGACCATATACTCATTTAATGAAGAACTGCAAAGTAGGAAAGAAAAGCATGATTTCAGGCAGCATTGTTTTCGAAAACTGCATAATAAAAGAAGACGTTCAAATTCGCGACGCAGTAATAGACCACGACTCGATCATTGGAAAACACGCCAGAATAGACGATTACGCATTAATCGGCAATAATTGCGAACTAGAAGAACGAACGCGCTTGTTGTCCAGAAGCAAACTATGGCCGTACTTGAAAACCAACAAAGAATCAGTCATTGAAGGCGCAATATCAATGAACTTCGAAAAATCGGTAAAACTACAAAAATAAAAAAAAAGAAGGGTTTTAGTTGTAGGCGTTTAATTGGTCGTCAGTAACGACTACTTCGCTTCCCAAATCTTCTTCTCCAACATCTGCGCCTTCAATTGCTGCATCAATTTGTGAATTGATTTGTGAATCAGCTATAGTAGCTTGAGGGGTCGCTTGCACGCTTGCTCCAACTTCAACATTCGTGTTAGACTGGGCAGTGCATCCTAATAATACAAAACCCGCCAACAACGCACATAACAAAAATAACTTCATTCAATCACTCCTCCAAAGAAACAAGGAATCCAATATTTAAAAAAAGGGAAGAAAACTAGTTGATTCCAACACTTGCTGAAATACTTACTTCGATTTCATTTTCATCTTCTACTTCAACAGTAGGCGAAGCAGTAGCAGCGACACTAGCCGCAACAGAAGCTTCAACTGAAGCTTGTACGCTTGCATCAGTAGAAGGCAAGTCTACTACTAACTGGTCAGGCAACTCCGATTGAATTTCAGCCTCAGACAATATTTTGATGTCTGCATTAGTTATTTCTTGATTGTTTAGCGTTTTGAAAATTACTCGCTTTAACACCACTAAAGAATGCTTTAACTCAATCAAGTACTTCCATTGAGTTCGTGCATCAGCATCATCTGCTTTTACTAAATCCAACTTGGCTTCAACATTAGCTACAGCGCGATCGAAAGCAGTCACATCAAAACCACGGTTTACTAGAGACGCGCGTAAAGTAGTGGTTGATTCTAAAACTATTTCAGTCCTAGTAATCGCATCATCTTCCTTATCTTGCAAGACATACATCCAAACCTTGGTTCTATACTCGCCCCACTTGTCGTTTACTTCCTTGATTATCGCTTTTACTTCTTCTTTGGTTTCGGCAGCAGCAATTTCAGCTCGTTTTTCAGCCAAGTACTCTTTCATTGCAGTAATTTCTGATTGAGGAACACCATGGTTCTCCATCCAAATCAATATTTTTGAGAACGAATCCCAGTGAGCTCCAATGAAAGCAACAACATCTAACCTAACTCTAGCTAAACACGCTTTGTCGCCATCACACTCGCGAACTCGTTCCTTAACATTATCAACGCCAGTTCTTACTGCAATAGCAGTACGTAACTCTTGCTTTCTTTGTTCTAAGATTTTAACCGCGTTATCACGCCTTTCTTTTAATACATCCAACAAACGACCCTTAGCAGTAACGCTTGCTTCAACACTTGCAGAATCGTCTGCTAAAACAAACGGAGAAAGCATTCCAATCGCAAACAATGCGAAAACCATGCTTGAAAACAACTTCATTTTATTTCAACACCTCTTTTTGAGAAAAAAACTTAGAACATAACTAAAAAAACTTTCTTTAAAAACATTCTTTAAGAAAAGCTTTATTTAAAGCTTCAAAAAAGCGTTTTAGACCAAACAAAGCTTCAGGAAGCCTCAAAAAAACAATCGCTTTAATAACGCGTTCAAAAAAAGTATTACTAGTGAAAAAAGAATTACTCCTAATTTTAATTGCTTCTGCAATGATTAATGCCGCAATCATAAGCGGAAGCGTTTACGACTCTAATTTAAACAAGTTAGAAAACGTAGTACTGGAAATCAATACTACGCCCCAACAAACACTCGTATCCAAAGACGGAAACTATTCTTTCGAAGTTAGTCAAGGAACATACGTGATTACTATGACTAAAAACAACGTCAATACTGAAAGCGAAGCAATTAAAGTAAACACTAATGGGGAATTCAATATTGACTTGTTGTTCTTATCATTCGCGATTGACACCAGCGTTTCGCCTTTTGATGGGGACGTGGAGTTAACGCCAGACGAAGAAAACGCATTCAGCTTGCCTGAAAACAACTTGCTCGCAATAGGAATAATACTAGTCGCCATAACCTTAATCGGATACTTCTTATACAATAAAAAACCAAAAACCGAAACGAATAGTTTGAACGACGTGCAGGAAACGCTAGTTTCTGAAATCAAAAAGCTTGGCGGAACGACTACTCAAACGGATTTGAGAAAACAAGTCTCTTTCTCTGAAGCTAGAGTAAGCATGGAGTTGGAAGTACTATCCCAAAAAGGATTAGTTAGGAAATACAAGAAGGGCCGCGGCAATATTATAGAGTTGGTAAAATGAGGACTAACAAGCGAATTCAAGCAATAGTATTCAAAAATGAACGCGTTTTATTGATTCAAAAAAAAGACTTGTTTTCAACTAAAAAATACTGGCGCTTGCCTAAAGGCGGAATTGAAGAAGGAGAAAACGATTTAGAAACCTTAAAACGAGAATTAAAAGAAGAAACAGGAATAACTGAAATAATTGAACCTAAAAAAGTTTTTTACTACGAAGTTTCAAGAAACGTGCCTCAAAAAATAACTACTTACGTAATGAAAACCACTCAAGAACCCGCCACGCCAAGCGAAGCGATAAGTGAAGGAATTATTGGCTGCAAGTGGTTCGAGCCAAAACAAGCTTTACAAAAATTGTTTTTCAAAGAAGAAAAACAAGCACTAGAAAAAGCACTAGAATAATTTCCTAGCCTTCAAAGGAGAAAGCATTAAACCCGCTAAGACTACTGAAACCAAACTGACAGCATACAAATTATAATTCAAGAAAGGCATCAAACCCATTAAAAACAATGCAGCGTAAGGCGTTGGCAAGCCATAGTAAACACCTTTCTCTTTTTGCAAGTTGAATTTAGCTAGCCTAGTCAACCCAGCCATTACGAACACTAATACAGACACTAAAGCGAATAAAACTAAAGACACGTCGTACAACCCTCGAGTAACTGAAAACAATACTACTAAAGCCGGAGCAGTAACGAAACTAATCGCGTCAGCCAGCGAATCTAATTGTTTTCCAAACGCGTTGCTCGTCTTCGAAGACCTCGCGTGATAACCGTCCAAAAAGTCGAAAAGCATAGCTGCTAGTAAGAACAAGAATGACGCCAAGTAACCGAAAGAATAGAAAACTATAGCCATTACACCCATAGCAGCATTAGCTAGAGTAAACGAATCCTTTAAACCAAACTTTTCCATCGAAAAGATAAAACAAAACAAGAATAAAAACAAATATTTACAAGAAACTCGTGAAAAATAAATGGCCAATCCGAATTCAGAAAGACAATTCGACCGTTATACTTTTAGATTAGCACAACTAGCATGGAAAAGTCCAGAAGAAATAATAAAATATGACGGAATTAAAACAAAAAAAATACTAGAAAAAACACCACACGGATTAGCTGGACGAATGGTATTAGTGAGGAACTATTTGCCCACAATGCAAGAGGCAGAAGGATTTCCCAGAACAACAATTATTGCTTTTCCTCACCCCTTAGACTTCAAGGCATTTGAAAACGCTTCAAAAGGAACAATGATGGAAGGGCATGCTCAAGAAAACCCCAGAGCAATAGGAACAATGGTATTAGACGTCAGACATGGTTTTCTTGAAGTAGCGGAAGCACAATCACACTACAAACTAAGCGGTAAAATCAAGCTAGACCCATATTTGCACGAAACGTATAAGGACTGGAAAAAACACGCGTTAAAGTATGCATTAGAATTAGCTCGTGAAAAAAAAATTGGACTAAAAATATATAAAACAAAAGTAAGAAACGGTATGCGCGTCCCAATTGGAAAAGAATTTGAAGAAGAAATAAAACAACTAGCCAAAGAAGAAAAACTGAAAATAACAGAAGAAAGATACTATTACTCAATAAAATAAAACGGGTCCGGGGGGATTCGGACCCCCGACCTCTTGCTTTCCTCATGCTTTTTTGATTAAACTTTTTAACAAAAAAGTTTAGAAGGCAATTGCTCTATCCAGGCTGAGCTACGGACCCACAATATAGATAAAAATAGGGTTTGGAAGAGAATTTATTGCTTTTCTAAGGGTTAAAGAAGCGTTCGAATACCCAGAAAAACCCTCCCCAATGGCCAATGAATTGGAAAATACTTACCACGAATAAAGGCAAAGCAATCCACTTGAGCTTGTCGTACTTAGTCCAAATAACGAAGGCTAAAGCCGCTAGAGGAGAAATTAGCGCCCATACGACTAACAATTTGATTTCATAATCAGTCATTAAAGAACTAAATTCACTCATGCTGCGGCCGTCAATCCAGTCAGGCCTCTTATAATCCATTAAGCTCGTTTCACGCCTGCTGACGCTAATAATTCTCGGGAGCGACTTCAAGCTTTTTCCAATACCGGCAATCACACTATAATACTCTCTCTGAAAAATGGGTTAGGAAAAATAACGATTAACACGAATATAAAAACCACGCCTTCCACTATTGTAATTCTCACTAGTTTTCAGTTTTTTGGTCAAACTTTTTAGAAAAAAGTTTGGGGTCGTAGGATAACCTGGTAGACTACCAGATTCGGGATCTGGCGATCCGAGTTCAAATCTCGGCGACCCCATCATCACCACAGGGGAGACCCCTACACTGATGGACCCTACCCCCCCCTATTTTTCTTTAGTCAATTTTTCTTTTCTTAAAAGAAAAGTTGGTTGCGAATCTCGGCGACCCCATAAACCTTTTTGTCGCTACAAAAAGCTTTACCAAAAAATCGTTGTTTGGCGACGTAGTTAATGTTTTTAATTGAAGTAAAAAAAAATTCATGTTATGACCCACTACAAGCTAGTTGCTACTGGAGGAACTTTTGACAGATTGCATAAGGGACACGAGTTTCTATTACGTAACGCTTTCGCAGCTAGTGATAAAGTCATTATTGGATTGACTAGTGACGCTATAGTCAAAAACAAGCGGTTGTCTAAGATAATCAAACCTTATTCAAAGCGTTTGGTCGACTTAAGGGAATTTTTGAAAAAAAACAATTGGTTGAGTAGAACGAGAATAGTCAAACTAAACGATTCTTTCGGGCCAGCAGTCATTAACAACAAAGTAGAAGCAATTATTTGCACGTCTTCTACACTGGAAGGCGCTAAGTTGATTAACAAAGAACGTTTTGAAAAAGGATTAACGAAGGCAAGAATAATTAAAGTAAAACTAGTAAAAGGACAGGACGGGAAACATATTTCGTCTTCAAGAATCAGGTTAGGAAAAGAAGACCGAAGTGGAGTAGTTTATGCTAAAAAACTAGTCAAAAAAATTCGTTTTAGTTCTGCTGACTTGAAGAAATTCAAAAAACCATGGGGAGAACTAGTCGAAACTAGTCGCGCAAAGGAAAGAATTAAAGAGTTAAAACCAACACTCGTCGTACTAGTAGGAGATGTTGTCTTCAAGAACTTGAAAAACATTGCTAAAGCAGCAGTAATCGACTTCAAAAATAAGAGGAAGGAATTCAAGCACTCGGTAAAAAGCTTGCTTTACGCAGAAAACCCAGCCGGAACTATTACTCCATCATTAGTCAAAGCACTTCAAAAAGCAATCGTCAACGGCGGGGTCGTTAAAGTAGACGGGGAAGAAGATTTAGCAGTTATTCCGGCAGTCTTGATTTCTCCTTTAGAAAGCGTTGTTGTTTACGGTCAACCGAACAGGGGAGTAGTACTAGTCAAAGTTACAGAAGAAACAAAGAAAAAGTTTTACTCCTTAATAAAAACATGAATGAAACACTCGTAGTAACCGTACCAGGAATCGGAAGAAGAAAAAATCCTTTCTTAAGCCAACTAGGCATTGAAGTAGAAAACCAGCTTGGTTTCAAAACACTACATTTGCCACTAGAAGATAAAAGAAAATTTTCTTCAATTGGAGAAAAAGCCGACAAAGGATTTGAAAAATTAGAACAATCTTTAAAAAAATATTCTAGAATTATTTTTGTTGGACACAGCCAAGGCGGTTTGACTGCTCAAGCAATAATTAACCGACTAAGCCACGTTAATCCAAAAATAGAAACACACTTGATAACAGTTAATTCTCCAAACAATCCACAAGAATACCTCCAAGCGCAAGAAAGATACGAACAAATACTCGGTAAAACAGGAGATGACTTACACATAGGCGCGCCAATAATACAAACCGAAGCATCAAAAATAAACCGACTAGAAGACCCCATCATAAAGCCCAATAACCCATTAACCGAAGAAGGGATAATGAAACACCACTTATTGTTAAATGAAGAAACTCGAAAAAAAGCAATCAAAACAACTATAGCAGAAATACAAAGTCGGCCGTATAACCTTCCAGCAAGACAAGTAATAATAACACCCTATACCAGAGTAGAACGCGCAATGACCCGAAGAAGACAACCCACCGGAATTCATGTCTGAAATCGTTTAAATACTGTTTTTGTGAAGTAGTAGAACAGGTGATAATAGATATGGCTAAAGGCGAAAATGCTTCTGAATTGGAAGCTGTTGCAGTAGAAGAAACTAGCAGCAAAAAGAAAGAAACAGTAGAAGAGAAATTATTAGAAATTGAAGACTTGCCAGGAGTCAGTGATGCAACGGCATCTAAGCTAAGAGAAGCTGGTTATGACACGGTTGAAGCTATTGCGTTCAGCATGCCTTCAGAATTAGTCGAAGTATGCGGGATAGGTGAAGCTACTGCTGCTAAAGCAATCAATGCCGCTCGTGCAACTATGGATATGGGTTTCGAAACAGGAACTGACGTGTTGCATAGGAGAGAAAATATTGAAAAAATAACTACCGGAAGCAATGAATTAGACGCGTTGCTTGGCGGAGGAATTGAAACTCAAGCCATTACTGAAGCATTCGGAAAATTCGGTTCAGGCAAGAGCCAGATTGGTTTTCAATTATGCGTTAACATTCAAATGCCTAAAGACCAAGGCGGTGCCGAAGCAGGCGCAATGTTTATTGACACTGAAGGAACCTTCAGGCCGGAAAGAATTGCTCAAATCGCGCTAGCTAAAAACTTGAACCCAGAACAAGTATTATCAAACATTTTAGTAGCTAGGGCTTACAATTCAGACCACCAAATGTTGTTGTTAGACAAGGCTGAGGAAGAAATAAAGAAGGGTGCAATCAAGTTGATTGTAGTCGACTCTATTACTAGCGCGTTCAGAAGTGATTACATGGGCCGCGGACAATTAGCTGAAAGACAAATGAAGTTGAACAAGCACATTCACACTTTGTTAAAGTTTGCAGACAAGTACAACGTGGCAGTGTACATTACTAACCAAGTAATGGATAATCCCGGAATACTGTTCGGAGACCCTACTACCCCAATAGGCGGACACATTTTAGCACACACTAGTACTTACAGGTTGTACTTGCGCAGAAGCAAGGAAACTCGACGTATTGCTAAACTAGTAGATAGTCCAAACATGCCTGATGGGGAAGCAATATTTAACGTCACCGAAAAAGGAATCGGCGACTAACTCTTTTTCCTTCTTTTTATTTTACGGTTATTCCTGCGAATTGCAGTACTAACAATAACCCCACTCCAGCTAAGCCGAATAAAGCAGTGATTACTAAAGACAACAAGTTTATCGGCAGGTTTACTCCAAAACTATTGCCTAGAAAATTTATTACTAACAAAGCAATTAAGCCAACAACCGAGTTTTCCAAGAATCGCTTGAAGAAAACGACAAACAACAAGCCTGCGACTAGCAATAATACGCCAAACAAAGCAATGCCTATTGCGACTTCAACCATGTTAATTATTTCGCTAGTTAGAGTTTATACGTTTTTCGAAAAAACAATCGGCAGCGCATTACTTAAATCCAGCGCGTTGAAAGCAAAGCCTTGCTTCTTGAATAAATAATCACCTGCTTCGCCGTTAAGCCAAGCAGCAGCCTTAGCCGAGGCTAGTAGAGAATTCTTGCAAGCTAAAGCAGCGCACAATCCTGCCAATACGTCGCCAGTGCCGCCCTTAGTCATGCCGGCGTTGCCGTTTTTATTGTAATAAATTTTTTTGCCGTCAGAAACAAAGCAATTTCCTTGCTTTAATAAAACCAGGCACCCGTGCTTTTTCGCTTGAAATAACACTTGTTCAGGTGAAGCCTTAGTTTTAAACAATGCGTTAAACTCTGCCGAGTGAGGAGTAACCAAGACGTTGGGATTCAAATTATTTAAATCGACGAGCCTCAACGCGCCGGCGTCTAAAACAAATTTTTTCTCAGGAAACGCCTTAAGTAAATAATTAACTAGTTTTTTGTTAGACTCGCTTAAAGCCAAGCCGTTGCCGATTAGCACGCAATCGCTTTTCTTTACGCAAGCAAACAAGTCTTTCCTTTGAACGAAAATGCTGCATAAAGCAGAAGCCTTCATTGAAGCCATTACTTTCTCGTTGAGTTTTTCAGGAGAGTAATAATAAACCAAGTCCACTAACCGCGAAGCAGCATTAATAGCCAACAATGGTGCGCCGTGATACTTTTTGCTCCCGCCAACCACAGTTAAAACGCCATTATCTCCCTTTCTAGAATTTTTTTTAGGCAAACGCAAAACGAGATTCTTTATTAAAATCATTCTAAAAAAACACGCTGACTCAGTTAAAACGGTTTTCGCGTACGAAGTAATTTAAAACAAAAAAAAGTAATTAACTCAATGTCTGATTTTTTCGCTCAACTAGGCTTAATCGTTCTCTTCTCTACAATCGGCGCGATAGTAGCCGCGAAATTCAGGCAGCCTCCCGTAATAGGTTTAATACTCGCAGGAATGCTCATCGGCCCAACTGGACTAGGCTGGATAGAGCAAAGCGAAGTAATAGCAGACTTTGCAGAACTCGGAGCAGTATTGTTATTATTCGCCATAGGCATCGAATTCAGCCTAGGCAAACTATTAAACTACGGCGTGCGGCCAATAGCCATCGCTTTAATAAAAATGGGCTTTGTATACCTAGTTTCCTACGAGCTAGCTTTGGCGCTGGGAATGAATTCAATAACCGCGCTTTACATTGGAGCAATAATGTGCATTACTAGCACGGCATTAATGATTAAAATCTTAGAATACAAGCGACTCACTCACAAAGAAGAAGTAGGCGTATTAATCGGGAGCTTGATCGTCGAAGACTTGTTCGCAGTATTCCTGCTAACCTTCTTTTCCGCATTGAGTTTAAACGCAGACGTCAGCACGATAAGCGTCGTATACTCTATTTCTCAAGCGGCATTAATACTCGGAATAGTATACATCCTGCTGTCAAAGGCAATGAAGCCTGTTTCTGAAATGATAAGCAAGTACCAAACTGAAAACGAAGCCACGCTGTCAATCGCGCTGGGCTTGGGAATCGGATTGAGCGCAATAGCACAATACTTGAATTTATCGCCAGCAATAGGCGCCTTCCTAGCCGGCAGTCTGGCCGCAACACTGCAATCTAAAGACGAATTGGAAAAACAAATATGGCCCTTTGTCTTGACGTTCTCAAGCATCTTCTTCTTGTCAATAGGCTTGCTGGTAGAATTAAACTCAGTAATAGAAAACTTGGGCGTAATAATAGTTTTCACTATCGCAATAATAATACTCAACTTTATTGCCAACGGAGCAAGCATGTACTTAGCAGGATACAACAGCAAGTCGGCAGTATTCGCAGGCCTCGCAATGCTTTCAATAGGCGAATTCTCTCTGTTAATAGCCAAACAAGCACAAGGCACTAGCATAGACATGGTTGGCTTTACTTCAATACTAGTACTAGCGACGGTATTAGTAAGCTCGCTTACAATATCGCATTACTCAATAGTACACGAAATCGTGCAAAGGCTAGTTCCCGAATCGTTCAAAAACGCAGGCAGAAACACTGCTAGAAAAATGGTGTTGACTATAAACACTATAGAGCACAGCCTAGAGATAATTAGAAGCGGGTACGAAGCAGTCAAAAGCCTAGGATTGTTGATAGTAATAGTAACCGCCGCAATAATAATCGGATATTTGTTCAAAGACAACCACTTCAAAATACTAGACCAAACCATTCCCCTAGACTACTTGCTCTTAGCAATAGCAGCATTGATTGGCTTATACGTGCTAGCTCAAGTAATAATTAGAATAATAAAAACCATTTCGACAATATCTCAAAAAATGAAGAGCTACCCAGGCGTATTCAAAGAAATCACTATATTCTTCATCATAATCGGGCTAGCAATAATCACTCCATTGCTTCTAGCAATATTCAATATTACTACAGGCCTATCAGAACTAGGAACAATAACAATCAGCCTAATCCTCTTAGCGTTCTTTATTTTCAGCGGCAAAAGCGATGACAGGTTGTTTTCAGGAAAGAGATATTGAAGAAATGCCGCCGCGTTTTTCAACGCGAATTACGTGGTCCGCGAACGCCTCCAGCTCTCGTTCATGCGAAACAATCAATACTTGATCGCAGTCCAAAGCGTTGAAAACACTCCTCATTTTGTGCAATTGTTCTTTCGAAAAGCCGTCAGTCGGCTCGTCAAGAATCAACAAGTTGTCCTTCATGGAAGCAGAAACTCGGCGCACGACTGAATTCAACGCCAGCCTGTACGCCAACGCTAAAGCGCTTTTTTCGCCACCAGAAAGAGATTGGAATGATTGTTCATAACCAGAAACACTTATTACTGGCTCGAAAGAATAATCTGAAGAAACCGCGATTTCTCCAGAATCAACTAACAACGAAAACCATTTCTGGAATAACTCGTTAAAATCAGACGAAATGCTTTGCATCACGTGCGACTCGATCAACTCCATTGACGGAACGAAAAACTCCTCGACCCACTTCTTTTTTTCTGAAATTAAAACCAGCTTCCTCGAATCATTTTCTAAACCAATCAATTGGTTGTTTAACTCAGACAATTGGGCTGTTAACGCAGACTTGCTTGAATACAACCCGCTCTTAAGAGACAAGGCCTTGTTTACTTCTTCTTGGGCTCGTTTTAAAGAATCTTGAGTCAAACTAGCTTTCAAACCAACTTGCGCTAAATCACTCAACTTGTTTTTCTTAACAACTAGCTCCGATTCAAGTAAAGGAATCTCCTTCAACAAAACCTTCAACTCTGCTTGCTTTAAGGCTAGTTCTCGCTCGATAGAACTAATCCGAAACAACAATTCTTGCCTCAACTTGTGCTCGGACTCAAGTTTAAGGAGAGAATCCATTTCGTTGCGCAAAACTAAAGCATTTTTTTGAAACACGCTCAACTCTGCAACCAGTTTCCCTTCCTCAGCAGTCAAGTGAACTATCTTGTCTTCAAAAGAATCAGAGAACGACTGCAAGCAAGTCGGACAAACCCCCTTGTCTTTCAGTGAAGAAAAATCTTTTTTCTTAGACTGAACCGCGCCTATCTTAGATGTTAAATCGCGCTGAATTGCTTCAACGCCAGCCAATTGCTTGGTTAAAGCTTGCTTGTCTGGCAACACCACTTCAAGCGGCAGCAATTTTTCAATCCGCTGCTTATCCTCCTCCAGCCTAGAACAATCCTTATCTAAAGACGATGAACGATTAACCAAGTCAAGACGCCTTTTTTCAATCAAAGGCAACTCGCTCGATAACTTTTCGAAATCCTGTTTTACTGCAAGCAACGATTCCCACTCTAAACTAATTTTTTCCAGCAAAACACTTTTTTCTCTAAAAACAACTTCTGCAGACGCCAAATCACTCGAAACGCGATTTAACTCAACAGTCTTCGAATCAATACTTTGCTTGACTACAGGCATTGAATCGAGCCGGCCCTTTAAAAAATCCATATCAGACTTAAGCGACTTTGAAACCAGCAAAGCATTCTCCCTAGCACGCTCATAATCCTCTATACCAAACGCCTTGCGGAGAGTATCCAGCCGATCACTCGTTTTCTCTTCTAGAATTTTCTTCATTTCCTCTTGAGGAGTAAACACGGCATACCTGTAAATTACCGACTGGCTGCGTGAAGAAGGCTCGTTGAATTCTAGTAATTTCAAGACCGCTCCTTTCAATTCAGCAGGAGAATACTCTGTTCTGGAACCGTTTATTTCAAGATAACCGTTTCCTTGCTGTATTCCTTTCTTTTTTCGCTCTAGAGTGCGTTCAACAACGCAGTCTACTCCATTAATAGAAAAATCTAACCTAACTCGCCCCTCGTTGGCAGAATTCCTCAACAAGAACGCTGAATTCAAGTCGCCCAAACCAAACAACGCGAATTCAACAGCATACAACAACGTGCTCTTGCCCGAACCAATGTCTCCCTCTAACAAAACAACTCCTTCAGGAAAAACTACTTCTTGCGAAACGTAGCTCCGCAAGTTTTCTAGAAAAATTTTTTTAATCCTCATTCAAAAACACTTCAAGCCGGCCGAAACAATCCTCGACTCATAATCCTTCTTAGACTCTCCCTCTACCAAGGGCTGTTTTAACGCTTCAAAAAAAGCAAACGCCTTATCAGGCGCAGTCAATTCTGATGAAAACGATTGCTGTGAAACTAATTCCTTAAACACTTTCTCTTCCGCCTCGCGCTTGGAAGAAAAAGGCACTCTCACTCGATCTAACGATTGTTTTTCCAACGCATTCCTATTCAAGTAAAAAATGCATTTCTTTTCTTCTAAAAAAGAACGAATAAAATCAAAATTAATCTCCGAAACATTTCCATCAAGCAAGCCACTCAACTTAAGCAAAACTACCGAGTCACTGCAACGCGAAAGCAAACTAGCCAAATCATCATTAATCCTCGAAACACTCTTTCCAGTTACAGAGTAATCAAACAACTCCACTCGACAAACTCTATTCAACTCAACGAACTCTGCAAAAGACTCGTTGTTTTTCAATTCAACCAAGAAAAACCCAGTAGAGTGCTTAGCCAATTCCTCTAAATCCCGGTAATCAGCAGCAAATAATGGTCCGGGAAACACGAATCTACCATACCCAGGTTCAACTACGTTGGTTTTTTCATGAACGTGTCCCCCTGCATAATAATCAAAACCTTTTGGGAACACGCTGAACGGTAATGATGCAACACCTGCTAGGAAGTCTGGTTTGGTTTCCGCGAGAGTATTGTGAAACAAGAATATTTTAGGGTTAGGAATTTTTTCTAAACTAGCTAAATCTAAATCTCCAAAATAACTAGAATCAATGCTTTTAGCTCGAGCCGAAATACCAACGAAACTAACACCTGAAGAATGCTTGCATGCATTCAAGCAAAGCTTTCCATCATCAGAGTAATAACCATCCGACACTTTAGTCAACAAGCCAGACGCGTTTAAGACATCAACCACACTGGTTTGGCCTGGCGTGTAATCGTGAGAACCATAAATAGCAAAACAATCAATTCCCGCGTTTTTTAGTTGTAATAATTTTGCAGCCGCTTTCTTTACTACTTCAAGTTCAGGAACCGCGATATCAAACAAGTCGCCGGCTATTACTACAAAGTCTACTTTGTTTTCAATACAATAATCAATTGTTTTCTCAAAAGCATTCAAGTTCAATTCACGCAAGCGCTTGTCTCTAAAAGCACCCAAGTGAACGTCAGCAAAATGAACGAACTTAACCATTAATTATTATTGCACGCAAAAACTAAAATAAGCTTTCAAACCAGCATTCCGGTGGCTCACGCCCATTTGACAGAAGAGACTTTAACGAACTTCATTCCTATAGCTTTAGCTGCTTCAGCATCAACCCAGTGGTCGCCGTAATAAACCGCGTCTTTTGGTAAAACACTTAATTTTTTCAACGCTTTTTGCAACGGGTCAGGATCAGGTTTCAAGAAGTCAACATCATTAATGCATATAATTACGTCAAAAAAGTCTTTCTTGAATCCGGCCTTATGCAAGCAAGCTAGCACGGTGTGTCGAGTATTGCTTGAAACAATGCCGACCTTGACGCCTTTTTTCTTCATTAAAATAATTTTTTTAAGCAAAACACGGTTGAATAACGCTTTCCTAGTAGGAGCGTGTTCAAGCAAGTCTATTACTGAAAAAGCCATTGGTTTCA
This sequence comes from Microcaldota archaeon, assembly GCA_013360305.1. GTDB lineage: Archaea > Micrarchaeota > Micrarchaeia > Norongarragalinales > Norongarragalinaceae > JABWCK01. The sequence continues at coordinate 64,899 of JABWCK010000001.1, read as the reverse complement.
ACGATCGAGGCAAGAAACCAAACGCTTTAGCGCAAGCGACTTTCAAGTAATGGTGTTTTGAAAACTTTGAAACAAGAGAAATGTTAGCTAGCGTGCCATCCAAGTCAAATAATGCAGCCTTCAAACAAACACCTTTTTAGAATTACTCGAATCACTCTTGGAAAAATCTTCAAACTTGGGAATAATCAAAGGAACAGCAAACTTGCTGAACACGCTTGACAACAACGCTTCTCCTTTTCCGAGGGAAGCTATTGTCTTAGAATCCGAAGACAAGTCTTGTGCTGCAGAAGAAATAATTGCTTCCCGCTCTTGAGCCATTTCGTTGCCTAGAATAATCTTAGTGTTCAAGTTTGCTAAAACTTCTCGCGGAATCAACGAAGCGAGTTGAGTTATTGCTATCAAACCAACCCCGAATTTTCTGCCTTCGCGAGCAATAGAAGAAAAAACACTCGAACCGTTTTTTTCTGACAATACACGAGGCGCTTCTTCAATAACGATTGAAACAACCGGCCTATTAGGAGAATCATCGCTTTTTGCTTTCGAAAAAACACTTGACGCGAGTAATCCACCAACCAACAACTCGGACTCTCCCGAAAGACGCGAAGTGTCAATAATTACTTTCTTTCCAGAAAACAAGTCGCTTACTACATCATCAACTAACGCTTCTCCGCCGTTTTCTACGAAAACGCTTTCATTCAACACTAGCTTTAACCTCCTCTGCAACACGGGGTAAGTTAATTCGTTAATGCCGAATTTTTTGAAGTCAACTTCATCTGATAAAATCTTAGACACCCATTGGTCTTTGAACGCATTATACAAAGCGTGCATTGCTTCTTGTTGGGGGTCAGAAAAAGGCATTACTCCTTGAAAATGCCACGGGCGCAGCGAAGAATAATTAATCCTCAACGAAAAACCGCCAGCTGACGGCTTAGTGGAATAATAAACTAGTTTTTCTTTCTTCGAGTGCTTGCTTAAAGCAGAGTAATACTCGTTATGCGGGTCGAGCACTAAAATGCCACAGTAAGATTCAGGAAGTAGTGAGTAAAGCATTACTTTAACTAAATTGCTTTTGCCGCGGCCAGTCGTTGCAGGAATAAACACGTGGTGCGGAAGCACTTCACGACCATTCAAGTAAACAGGCAAGTCTAGAGAACGAGACCCGCAGCGAACGTTTCCAACAAACAAAGCGTGTTCTGGTTTAGTCAAGAAACTCAAGTCTTTTGCTTCAAGCCGCCTTAGTGATGAAAAAAACTTAGGCAACGCCTTGACGGTTACTACGTCGCTGCCGATTATTTCGGCTAACGGCTTTAGTGAAGCTAGAACATAATTCCTTAAATCATCATCTAGAAAGTGTTGCTCTGAAAAACCTTGAAGCGACATGCCTGAAGCCATTTCAATGGCTTTTTCTTCCACTTGGCTGCCGTACTTTAAGTCAAAAACTTGAAACAATAATTTTCTTCCATTACTATCACAAACGAGTATTTCGCCTAGTTCTAAAGTCTCGCCTGTTTTTTGGCGGACTAATACTTCACCGTGACTGCCTGAAACAACTTGACCCACCATAATCATACTAAATCCAACTCGTCGTGAGCGTTTAAAGAAAGCAATTCATCGCTCAACAAACTAGACTGCAATAAAGAATTTATTACGTCCGCTTCCTTCCTAGAAACACGACCATTATTGTCAGCATCAACTAAAACATAAGGATAACCCAAAAAACCAGAATCCCTCGAATACTGCGCTAAGTTGCTTAAAGAATTATTTAAACAATCTTGGTTTTTCAAGTACTCGAACCTAAAACAATGCCTTGCATTATCGTGAAGTTTTACTACGAAAAAATCAAAATCTTCCTTTTGATTCTCGTAAACCCTCGAATAAACCCACTTGCCTTTAGGAGAGAGTTTGTTAACCGCACTAGTTAAAGACAACCCAGTATCAGTAACTAGCGAACAAGTCTTGCTTAAAGCGCTCTTCTTGCAGTCAGCCTCAAAAAACTGCTTGGCATAAAAAGACTCATTAGTTGCAGAAGTCGCAAGGCTCCCGTCTTTTACTACTAAGTCCGCGTGTTTTGAAGCTTGTTTGCAGGCAATCCATTCCAAGTATTTTCTAACTACCGGCGTCATTGCCGAAGGCATGGCGCGAAATCCTTTCAAAACCAAGGAAGAATCACTAGCGTTCAAAACCAAGTGTTCTTTTAGCGGAAGCTCGGATTCTTGAAACGGCAATACTACCGACTCGAGAAAAGCCTCCCCGCCTTTAGGGACTAGCTTAGTTACTACTAAAAAATCTTTTTTTTCTTGGCGTAAGCGTTGCAAGTTTTTAAAAACGTTGTAAAAAGTTCGTACGAATCCAACAGAAACCCCAGGGGCAGAAAAAACAGTAACACTGCCAGAATCAACGCCCGCAACAGAAAAACTAGCCTCCGTGTTTATTGGCGAAAAGTTTTCTTTATTGAATTCGAATTCCTTCGCAGCAGGATTAGCTAAAAACGGTTTACCAACACTAGTCGGAATAGTAGTTTCTAACAATTTTCTCGCTTCTTCAAACATTCAACAATTAGAAAAACGAGAAGAAATTTAATTCATTCGAAGTCCTTGTAGAATGAATCGTTGTATTCATACAAGCTCTTGACTGCGTTAGTTCCTTCAAACGAGTAAGTCCCTACAACAGATTCGTCATTCAAACCAAAACTAGGCTTCTTTTTTCCAGAACAATCACACAACACTACTCTGTCACCTAAACTGGCTAAAACAATAGGCTGTCGCAAACCATTGTTTAACTCAACTATTCGAATCTTGGCGGGAATTTCTGCAGACAACAACAACGAACACAACAACAACGCTTTATCCATCGAGTCGCCTGCTTTTACTTTCAACGATTGTTCGGGCGCGAGCCAAAAACTAAACGACAATTCAGACCCAATTGCAGGCAATGACTGCACGAAGTCACTAGCTAAAGAAACGAATTTCTCGAACGAATCGCCTTCCAAATATTCTACGCTTAATTGTTCAAACAAGTCAGTCCTCAACGAAGCAACTGCTTCATGTTTTGGAGTCACTAATGCTTTTAATTCTGGAATGGTTTTTTCTTCATGCAACTCAATAAATTCAGAGTATTTCTCTAACAATTCCTTGTAAGCTAGCGCTTTAGCCTTCCAATTGTCCTGTTCCCTAAAAGGAGCCTTGTCTTTAACTCGAGTTTTTTCCAAACGCTTTGATTTCAGCGAAGCAACAATTTCCTCTATAGACATTATAAACAAACTGTTAACGCGAGTATAAAAAAACAACTAAACTAACTATTTAGTAATGAAAATCAAGTTTTTAGGCGCTAGCGGAGAAGTAGGCCGAAGCAGTTTCTTAGTAAAAACTGACAAAAACTACTTGCTAGACTGCGGAATCAAGCTAAAAGACGGGGCTGAAGAATTTCCAGAAATTACTACTACTGAAGCTAAAAACTTGCACGAAGTATTGTTAAGCCACGCCCACTTAGACCACTCTGGATATTTGCCCGCGCTGTATGCTAAGGGTTATTCAAAAAAAGTAAAAATGACTAAACCAACCCGCGACTTGATTCAATTGCTTCTAGCAGATTACTTACGCATTAACAAAGACAAAAACAAAGCCTACACTCAAAAAGACTTAGACAAATTGTTGAAAAACATTGAAATCAAAGAATACAACGACGCTAGCGATATAATCTACAAAGACGCTGGACACATTCTCGGGTCAGCAACGATTAACTTGACTAAAGAAAAAATTCTTTACACAGGCGACTTTGCAGTTCGCCCATCACGATTACTAGAAGGCTGCGCACGAGAACACTCGGCCGAAACAATAATAATGGAAAGCACTTACGGCTCTAAAAAAGACGCCCACCCTTCCTTGAAGGAAGTCAGCAATTCCTTGATAAAAAGCATTAATTCAACACTATCCAACCAAGGCAAAGTCATTATTCCAACTTTTGCTATAGGCCGCGGACAAGAAATATTGTTTACTATCGAGAACTATATGCGTACAAAACAAATGCCTCAAGTACCAGTCTACTTGGATGGAATGGTTAAAAAGTGCTTGCGAATTTACAGGCACAACGCGATTTACTTGAAAGACGAAGTCAAACACCGCATCCTAACATCAGACGACGACCCATTCAAGAGCGAATTCTATAAAGTGCCGGCGAAAAAAGACCGCAGCGACGTCACGCGCGGAGGCCCGTGCATTATTGTTACGACTTCAGGCATGTTAAACGGCGGACCAGTCTTGGAATACTTGAAAGAACTAGGTTCTCAACGAGAAAACAAGATTGTACTAGTGGGCTACCAAGCTGAAGGAACTAATGGACGCAAAATCTTGGACGGAGAAAAACGAATCGAAATCGATGACCAAGATTACGCGATTAACTTGCAAGTAGACCAATTCCAATTCTCTGCACACGCCGACTTTCAAGGATTGATTGATTTCGCTAAAAACGTGTCTGGATTAAAGAGAGCGTTCATTGTTCACGGCGAGAAAAAAAAGAGTGAAGAACTCGCTTCAGAGTTAGAGAAAAAAATCAAGAACCTAGACGCAGTAGTACCCGAAATCGGCGAAGAAATCGAAATCAAATAACGTCGTATTTTTCTTTTGCTTGCTTGGTTAAAATCCATCGCTGCCATTTCTTGCCTTTTCTCTCGACGTACCCGTTTTTTTCTAAAAACAACAAAATCTTCAACACAAACTCATTATCTCGAACTAGTTCGTTAGCCAAAGCAGTCGTAGAATACGCTCGAGGATAATGCTCGTACAAAATGCCTAAAGTGTTTTCAGCGAGTTTTTGAAACGTTTTCTGAGAAATCTTGCTCATTCTAGTAATTAAAACCAAAAACCAATATAAAACAGCGGTTTACCGCACCGGAATTGGTTTATTGCTTCTAGCGACTAATATTATCGTAAAATGAAGTATCAAACTAGTTTGGATTTTGAACCGCCTAAAAACGAGTCTCCCAAGGATAGGGATTATGCTGGTTTTGAAAAACGTGCTCGCGAAATCGGCGACATTGTTTTAGGAATGAATAATCCCGTCATTGTTCACCACTATGATTGTGATGGTTTGAGTTCGGGCGCAATCGTTTGTTTGGCTCGTAAGTTAGTTGGCAAACAATATTCGAACATTATTTTGAAGAAGATTGGGGAGGAAGAGATCGATTCTCTTCCGAAGAGCGAGGAATACGTTTTCGTTGACTTGGGTTGTGGTTATGCTGACAAGCTTAGAGAAAAACTAGGAGGAAAAATAGCTATTATTGACCACCACCCGCCTGTTGAAGCAGACGTAGAGCAAATTAATGCGCATTATCATGGTTTTGACGGGGGCACTGCAGTAAGCGCGGCTAGCACTGCTGCTTATTGTTTCAAGCACTTGGGTGACGCGAGAATATACCAACTAGGCATTGTCGGAGCAGTTGGAGACATGCAAGACAGCGAAGGCGGTTTTAAGGACTTAAACAAGAAGCTAGTCGAGGAAGCTGCTAGTAAGGGTTTTGTTGAAGTAAGGAAGGACTTGCGCTTGTTTGGTAAAATGTCTCGTCCGTTAACTCAATTTTTGAGTTATTGCACTGAACCAATTCTTCCAGGGTTGACTGGTAAGTCAAAGAATTGCGCGGTTTTTTTAGAAAACAACTCCATTCAAGTAAAACAAGGCAACGCGTACATAGCGTATTATGACTTGAATGATAGCGAAAAAAAGCGTTTTATTAGTGCTTTAGTGAATTACGCTCTGCAGAAGAAAGTTCCTGAAAAAGCAGTTAAGGAAATGATTGGAGACATTTACTTGTTTCCTTTTGAAGAAACTAGAGTAATGAAGGAGGCTTACGAGTTCTCGACGCTATTAAACGCTTGCGGACGCCACGACCAGGGAGATTTGGGAGTAAGCGTTTGTTTAGGCGAGAAAGAGAAAATCAGCGATGCTGAAAAATTGTTGCTAGAACACCGAAAAGAAATCAGTATTGGCATCAACTATGCTCAAGAGAATTTCATGGATTTTGGAGAATTCTACTTTTTTGACGGACGCGGAAAAATTAGCGACACGGTTATTGGTAGTATTGCCGGCGCGTTCTTGGGTTCTGGAATCGTTGAAGCATCCAAACCAATAATCGCTTTTTCTTTGGACGATAAAGGAAAAACCAAGGTTTCTAGTAGAGGAAATAAAACCCTAGTAGAGAAGGGTTTGGACTTGGGCCAAGTAATGAAGACGGCAGGATTAATTGTCAACGGAGTTGGCGGGGGCCACAAGCCAGCAGCTGGCTGCACGTTTGATACTAGCAAGGAAAATGATGAGAAATTCTTGTTAAAAGCAAAAGAAGTCTTGAAAACACAACTATTTTCTAACTAGTTTTGGTTTGTCAGGATAAAGTAATTCTGGAATAACTCGCGCCTTAAAACCATTCCAAACAAATTCTTTATACGCGCCACTTACACAACCCACCATGAGAACATAGGGCGGCATATCTTCATGGTAGCGAGGAATAGGTTCATCAAAATGAGCATACCGTCCACCAACTTGAATTTGAGAAACGCCTGCTTCTTTTAATAACGAATGTAAAGACTGCCAAGTCATTAATGGTTTAGGATCACCCGAAAAAGTGTGAACCATAAACGCGTTCGGAATGTTTTCTTGAGTTTCTTGTGCTTTCTTTTCTTCTTCAAACACAACTATAGGAAAACGAGATTTTTCAACTACCTTTTTCAGCATATCCAAGTAGGGTTTTTCTAGAGTCTTTTTTGAACCATAGTAAGGGTGAATTATTGCAATAATTCGTCCTTTTGACTTTCTAACTTGTTCTTGGAAATCGGAGAGAGACTCGTGCAATAAAGGCATAAAAAAAATTAGTTGAAAACTAAATTAATTGTTTGTGCCTGTAGCAGTCTGTCGTGTGGTCGTTTACCATGCCTATGGCTTGCATCATTGCGTAAATAATAGTCGACCCAACAAAGTTGAAGCCTCGTTTCTTCAAGTCTAAACTAATTTCGTCAGATAAATCGGTTCTGGCAGGCAAGTCTTTCAAAGTCTTGAAGTTGTTTTGAATTGGTTTGTTGTTAACAAAACTCCACAAGTAAGTGTCGAATGACCCGAATTCTTTCTGCACTTCCAAAAACCGACTTGCATTATTAATCGCTGAACGAATCTTTAAACGATTGCGGATAATGCCTTCATTTTGCAACAGCGCGGCTTCATCTTTTTCGTTAAAACTAGCTACTTTCTTTGGATTGAAGCCGGCGAACGCCTTTCTGTAAGCTTCTCGCTTGTTTAGCACAGTATTCCACGACAAGCCTGCCTGTGCGCCGTCTAAAACAATTGCTTCGAATAACTTGTTGTCATCGTGTACTGGCAAACCCCATTCTTCGTCGTGATATTTCAACATTAATGGAGTAGCGTTAGCCACCCATGCACAGCGCTTCATACGTTTACTGCTAGGTAGACGTCTTCTTTAGTTATTTTAGTGCGGCCGGCGTGGTCTGCTAGTATTCTAGCGCGTTCTAGTATTGCTGAACCCTTGTCCTCCAATAAGTCGGATAATTTTTTACTCGCTCGCTCGTCGACTCGTTCAGCTCCTGCAGAGCGAATTAAGTCGTCCATTTCGAATAACGAAAAACACTTCATTTGAATACCCACCCACAAAAATATTTTTTTTAGCAAAAAGTTTTTTCCCACAAAAAAACTTGCTGCAAACTATCTGAAACTTAAAGTCTTCATGAATCCGTCGACTTGAATTACTGCGTCTCCACCATAAACGCCGAATTTGTAAGCCACGTTTTTTCCACTTAATTCTTCCAAGATTTGTTTTAATGATTTTTCTTCACTCATAACTTCCACCCCGTTAATGCATTGTAAACAAGTTTCTGATTTTTGGATTCAACGAATACACGTTTTTTTTCCTAGCGCCTGAACCGATTGATTTTACCTTAATCAAGGGAAACGGCACGCTTGGTTTGCGTTTTTTTTCTGCTTCGTCGCCTCCGCGCAATTGGTATAACGCGTTGAAGGCAGTGTTTTGACTTAATTCAGTCTTTTCCATTATTTCAGAAAGCGTTAATTCTCCATCTCGAACTAGTAATTCGGTTATTTTTTGTTGTGAAGGCGATAGCATTGGCCACCAATTAGCGTTTGCTCTAGAAATTTTTTGTTCACTCGAGTACTGGATTGCTGATTGAATTATTGGATCATCTGCGTATTCGTATTTCTTGTACGAGTCATCGCCTAAAGCCATGCTTGCTAGGAATGAATTTAACTCGTCGAAAACGTATCGAGGAGAAAGCAAGTTTTGTCCGCTTAATACTTTATCCAAAAAAACTTTAGAAAACGGTTTTACGTCGTTGCCGCCTACTGCGTTTATTCTATGCTTGATTATTTCAAGCATTTCTTCCCTCGTAAAACCAGTTCTAGTGAAAATGTTTCCTTCGCCGATTAATTGAATTAACGAGTCTGGAAAGCCTTCTTTTCCGAGGGCGGATATTACTAGCCTCAAGTTTGGGACTTCATCGAGCAAGTACTTGAATTCCATGTACATGTCGTGGTTTTTCTCTAAGTGAGCTTCATCCATGAAGAAAACTAGTTTTTTGCCGACTGATTTTAGTTTCGAAACTAGTTCAGAGCGCGATATAGGCTTTTTTTCTGGTTTTTTGCCGAAAACACTCATTAAATTGCTTACTAAACCGCCCTCGTTTGAAGGAAACAGTCCGGTTTCTCTTGCTAGAGAGTCAATTGATTCAGGAGGCTGCTTGAAAACTATTGAAACAAACTCTTCCTGAGGCAAAGAATAGCGCACGAAATACATTGCGCTGGTTTTTCCGACGCCTTTTGGACCAATCAACATGCATGCTTTAGCGTCGAAGGCGAGTTTTTTCAATATTTCTTTTGCTTCCAACTGGTAATAGTACTTCAAGAATGATTCTTCATCCTCTATTCTTAAGTCTTTGACAAATGGATTTTCAGTCCATTTTAAATGATGCAGCAATTTATCTTTTGCTTCGAAAACAGAATCCATAATTATTACCCTTTAATAATACAAGGCTTAATGCTCACGTAAAAGACATTTAAAAGACTTTCTTCATCCATGAAACAAGTTGTAAAAGACTTGTACGCGACTAGTAAATGACTTGTAAGTGACTCATAAAAGACGTATAAAAGACTAGTAAAAGCGTTGGTTTAAATTTTTTGCTTGAATTATTTTGATGAAATGAATAGTGATTGGTCTGGAGAAACGCCTTTAGAGTGGGTTAAGAAGAAAAAAATTGATGTAAAAATACCGAAGATTGGTAAAAATATTTTCGGCCCTACTCCGCCTAATTTATTCGTTGGAGAATACGGTTATCCTAACGTGTTTGTTGGCCCCCTTGTGGGACTGGATTCTGAAGTGGATGCTCGTCTTTTGGACTCGCCTGACCAGTGGTATGGCTTGACTTTTGATAAAATTATTGAATATAGAGCTAATTTAGCGAGGGGAATGAAGAAAACTAGTGTTTTTGGTTCTCGGGAAAGGTTTTTGGGGGATTTAAAGGACTCTGTAATGAGTGAAAAAACCATTGATTTAGAGGTTTCTTTCAAAAAACTGCCTAGTTTCAACGTTTCTTTCTTTAACAAGAGCCAGCCGATGGGTCCTTCGGCGGAATTAGAGAAAATGGATTTAGCAGGAAACCCGGTTATTCCGAGGAAGATTGATTCTCTTTCTCAAGAAAACTTGACTGTTCGAGAGGCGTTGCCGGAAGTAGTCGGCAGGTTTGATTATTATTATCTTCAAAAAGTGTTTTCTGCAGGGATTTTAGGCAATAAGAAGAAAATGGTGCCTACCAAGTGGAGTATTACTGCAGTCGACAACTTGGTTGCAGACTATTTACTGAAAGAAATCAAGGAGTTTCCAGAGAATAACTCGATTTTATTGTATTCGAATACTTACTTGTTTAACCATTTCGAAGTAATTCTCTTGCCGGGCAGATATGAATTCGAGCAATTCGAGGCGTGGGAGGGTCACGACTTCGCTTACGAGCATGAACCGTTTGAGGGCCGTACTAAGTACGCTGAAAGCGAGGGTGGCGGGTTTTATGCTTCGCGATTTTCTGTCTGCGACGCTTTGCGAAAACAAGGACGGCAGGCTAGAGTGTGCGTGATTCGAGAAATTAGTAAGGAATACAGCATTCCGGTCGGGGTTTGGGAAGTGCGTGAGAACGTAAAGCACGCGTTTGAAAACCAGCCAATGCGTTTTTCTTCAATTAAGGAATTAAAGGATGAATTGAGAACGAGGTTGAAGAACCCGTTGGAAAAATACTTAGCTAAGAGCAACTTGTTTAGCCAGAAAAAACTATTCGAGTACTAAACTAGTTCGCATTCGATTGCTTTTTCTTCAAGTAGCGAGATTATTTTTCGCCTTTGCTCGCCCGAACAGCCTTTTTTGTCGACGAATGCTTTTGTTACTGGCTCGATTGTTTTGGAAACCATTTGTTCAATCATTTCTGCATCAATAAAATCCAGGTAGTGTTTTGAGCAAATAAACGAAAAACTTTCTTTTTTTGCTAGTTCCAGGAAGGCGTTGCAGTAATGAGTGCCTCCAAAGCCTAAAACCGCTTTTTGCGTAGGCTTGAATTTTTCAGCTACGGAAATGCAAGCACTAGTTAAGTTATTTAGTAATTCTAAGTCAGTCCATTGCTTCGGAGTAGCACCTAACTCTATAAATAATGAGGGAGAATGAAGCGAGGTTGGTCCGTGGTGAGTAGCTTCCAAAAAAACAGGCAAGTTGGTTTGTTTGAGTAATTCGGTGTAAGCTAGTTTCACGGCAGTGCCTGACGTGTTTGCTAGGGTTTTTTCTTCCCCGCCTAGTTTTGCTTCACTAAAATTGCCTTGGCTGTGGGTAGTAAAACAAGGCTCGTTCGAGGAACTCTTGTGAGTATAACAATACACTACCAAATCGGTTTCGAATTGTTTTTTCGAGTACAAAGCGTTTTCTTCTAACAGCAAGCAGTTTGCTTTTTTTTCTTGTAGCAAATTGAAAGCGTTGAGGCCTAGCTCGTTTTGACTAGAGCAAACAATAAGCGGCATAACTAGTTTTATGCTTTGAGATAGTAAAAGATTATTGTGACTGACGTTTTCGATCGACAAAAAAGAATTCAAGGTTGGAGCCAGGAAAAAATTAGTTCAAAGAACGTTTTAGTCTTGGGAGCGGGAGCGTTAGGCAATGAAGCAGTCAAGTTACTAGTACAACTAGGAGTAGGAAAGATTACTATTGTTGATTATGACGAGATTGCGGAAGTTAATTTGAATAGGTGCGTGTTTTTTTCCCTTGAAGATGTAGGGAAGAAGAAGTGTTTTGTTTTGAAGGAGAAGGCGGAAAAACTAAACAATTCCAGCGAGATTACTGCAGTTGACAAGCGGTTGGAAGAATTGAGTGAGGAATTCTTTGCGGGTTTTGATTATTGTTTTTCTTGTCTTGACAACTTAGCTGCCAGGATTCATTTGAATGCTAAGTGTTTCGGGAAAATAATTTTAATTGACGGTGGAACTAACGCGTTTAACGGTAAAATTCAAGTAGTTGACAAGACTGCGTGCTTAGAGTGTTCTTTGACTAAGAGCGATTACAAGATTTTGTGGAAAAAATATTCTTGCGTGGGAGAAGTTTTGGACTTTATGAGTTCTAAAATGCCTGCTTTAGCGACGACGACTAGCGTTATTGCTTCAATGCAAGTAAACGAATTCATCAAGCTAGTTCACGGATTGCCTGCGTTAGTTGGAAAATACGCTTTCTTTAATGGGTTAAAGAATGAAGTAGTGATTTACGAGGTTTCTCAAAGAAGAGACTGTCCGCTGCATTAATCGAATACTCCGCGTAGTCCTTTGAGTGCTTGTTCTGTTTGTTTGTCTAATACTAGTTCTAGTTTTCTTCCGCAGCGAACGCAGCGAGTTGTTCCATTAAGTAATGCAGAATAACAATCCTTATGATACGCAGCCCCACAGAAGCAGTGGCCGTATTTGGAGTCGGAAGTGTTTTTGACGTTTAACTTGAAGTTTGCTTTGCATAATTCGCAGGCTTCTTCTCCTTCAGTCATTAATGGCTTCCCAACAGCGGCAGATAATTGTTGTGGACTTGAAACAACGAGTACCTTGTCTTCCAGGGTTTTTTGCATTACGTTTTCTTTTGGAGCGCCCGAACGTAGTAGTGAATCTAAGTCTATTCTTGGTTCTTCTTTCGTTTCAGGCTCGATTTTTGGAGGAGTTTGTACGACGATAGGGTTTTCTGGAATAGATAATTTTTCGATTAAGGATTCTTCTTTTGGTTTTGTCTTCTTGGGTTTTTCCTTAAAGTAGTCGAATGCGTTAATGCCTAGTTTCAAGTCTTCGCCGGAGTAGACGAATAATTTCTTTTTAATCAGTGAAGAAACGCGTTTGTCGAATTCTCCTTCGTCTACGACTAGGGATTCGAGAATGATTTTCTTGTTAGTGACTCCGCTAGAAACTACTTCGAACAATTTTTTGTCGAAGCCCTTGATTTTTTCCTTGCGTTTTGTTTTCTTCATTTAATCAATTACTGCGAATGAAACTTCATAATACCGTCCGTTTTTTACTCTAAACGCGCGGTAATCATTTTGAACGGGATCTATTACGAATGCAAAGTTATAGTCTTCGTTGAAGAAGGCTTGTTGTGTGCGCACGTCAGTGCTGGACAAGAAACAACCATACGAAGGATGTGAATGAATCCATCCAACGATTATTTTGTCGCTTAGTTTTGGAGACAGTTCTTTGAATGCGTTTTGAGTAAATCGAACCGAAATGCTTGACGCGTGGTTTTCTGCAGTAACGTATTCCTTTACTACCACGTACTTCCTGCCGTTGTGAATTCGCACTTCTCCGAGCAATAAGCCTAGTGCTTCAAGGTTTTTTCCTGCTTCGCGTTTAAAATGGCTTAATGCTTGCTTGAATGGAGTTGGTTCGAAGTATATTTCGTACAAGGTTAACCGCCAAAGAGTTTTTGAAGAAAACCCTTTTTCTTTGCTTTGTTTTCTTCATATTTTCGAATGGCTTCCTGCGCTTGAGCTTCCTTGTTTAATGCTCGGTCGACGCTTCTTTGGACAGGTAAAATATCAGCTGAAGCGTCTTGGCGTATTTGTTTTACTACGTCTTTGTCAGTAGCTAGTTCTACGGCTTGGTTGGGCGTCTTTCCTTTAGAAACAGCTTCATCAAACAAGCTCCAGTCAACGGTTTTCTTTACGGCTGGTTTTTTTTCGGGTTGCTTGACGTTTTTTACTTCTGGTTTTTTTTCTTCAAATAATTTCTTTGGCTTTTCTTCTTCAGTTACTTTCAAAGGCTCTTCTTTAGGTAATGAATCGATTACTCGAGAGTCTTCAGTCTTTGGCTCTTCTTTTGGGGTTTTTTCTTTTTGTACAATGCCGGTAACGAAAACTGCAGGTCTAGTGGGTGAAACGATTTTTGGCTGGGGAGTAATTTCTTTAGGGGCGGCGGGTTTTAAATCTGGTTTGGGTTCAGCGTCAACGGAACGTTCAACGGCTCCACTGACGAAGGGCTCTGGCTTTTTTTTCTTAGCAACGAAATCGCTTTCAGCAAAACTATACTCTTTCAAATCATCTGAATCCGCAGGCATATAAGAACCACTCAAAACTAATATAAAATCTCTTTCCGAAAATAAAAAGTGGTGAAAAGCAAATGACTGAGTTTAATATCGTGATTATTCAAACTACTTCAGGTAAAGAAATAACTATGGCAGTGGAGCCAGAATTCACAATCCAAAGTGTTTTGGAAGTATTAATGGAAAACTTGCAGTTAAAAGACAGGTTTATTTTATCCACTGAAGACAACAAAATACTCGAACCGACGCTCACGATTCAAGATGCGGGTCTGACAGAAGGAGCTAAATTGCTATTAATCCCTGATCCAACAGGGGGCTCAGCTTAAAAACAACTAAATAGTTAATTCATTTAGCAATGATTGAAACCTTCGTTAATTTTGACGACTTTAAAAAAAGAGCTATTGAACTAGGCGTAGCCGTAAACTTGGATGAATTGCTTAGTTTAAACATCGTCTTCTTAGAGTCTTACGAAGATTACGTAATCATCAGCGTGCGCGACTATAACGGAACTAATGAACCAAAAAACAATATTCTTTTGCTCAGCGAGAAAAACGCCTTGCTTTATTCGGAAAACAAGCAATTCAACGACAATGATTACAAAATGTTTCGCATTTCAATGCAAAAACAATACGGAGAGAGTTCGGTTTTGAGCTTGCTTACGCTCAGAGCAATAGTCAAAAACTATCAGCAAACATTCAACCAAATAGACGAAAACATTGACGTAATAGAAAAAGGTTTGAAAGCAGAAATCGTAGAAGACGCGACGGTAAAATTAAGAAAACTCACTAACAGAATCGAAGACTTCGTAATATTGTTGACTAGTTTGGAAGAAAGAAAAATAAAACAAGTAAACACGGGATTGGTTGCTTACGATTACGACTTGGTTTACACTAAAGCGCAACAATTACTCGACCGTTGTAGAAACCATTTAAGCCAGTTGAGGGACATTCAGTGGGAAATTGACTCTAAACAAACTAAAGAAACTAACAAGAGAATTGAAGAATTGAACCTCGTAGTAAAAAGATTGACAGGAATAACGATTGTTTTAATGATTCCAAACATCATAGCAGGACACTTTGGAATGAATTTCATATACATGCCCGAATTAGCAATCGAATGGGCGTATCCGGCAGTAATTGTCGGCCAAATAATAGTAACACTAACCGCCGCCTTGTGGATGAAGAAGAAAGGCTGGTTGTAGAAAAGCGTTTATTCTTTTCTTGAGTAAGTAATGACATGAACGAGTTTTTCGAGAAACTAGCTTCCAAACTAAAACCTTATTCTTTGAAGGCCGAATTCACGGATACTGAAATAATAATCAAACTCAACACCATCAACAACCCATCTCCAGAACCGACGATAAAGAGTTTGAATTCGTTTTTTCAACAAAACTTTTCTAACGCGCGGGCAGAAAGCATTGGAATGCAGGCTAATTATCACTACATAGCTATTCGTGGGTTGAGCAGGGAAGGAATTCAGTCTGTTAAAGAGGCGCTTTGAATGGAATTACCTTCGGAAATATACAACCGCCGCTTGCAAAGCGAATATAATCAAATGCTTTCATCGGGATTCAAGTTTGAAGTTAATCCTGAAAAAAACAAGTACGTAGTAACCGTGCACGGGCCGGCGTTGCATAAGCAAAATAATTCTTTGATGAAAAGAGAATCCCACACTGCAGAAATAGACTTGTTGCGCAGTTATCCTTACCCGGGAGGAATAATGGTTTACTGGCTTACGCCAATATTTCACCCAAATATTCGGGCAGAAGATGGAATTGTTTGCATTCAATTAGTTAATGATTGGAGCGAGAACCAAACAGTGGTTTCGGTAGTTAAGGCATTGGAACACTTATTGAAACACCCCAACCCGAGGGATCCGTTGAACAAGGAAGCGGCTAAATTTTTTGAACAAAACCCTAACGCACTTGAAGGTGTTTTCGAGGATAAAAAACCCAACAAGCCGAGGATAATTTAATGAAAAAACCCAAGCTAGTTAAAATAATTGAGCCGGATTTTTCTGAAGAAGAACCACCTAAAGGCGAGTTTTCTATCGAGTTTATTCCGGAAAAAGGTTTTTTGAAGAAAAAAATTTAAACCCGCCAGTATTTTTTAGTGCGCATGAAGGTTTTTTGTGCTTCAAGCAAATCCACATAAAACTCGTCTTCATTCTTGTGCAGCCGGGATAAGACTCGCGCCGCGTTTTCGCTGCCTACGCCGTAAGTTTCTAAAGCAATCAACGCGTTCTTGCCATAAGACGAAACTAAAGAACCTATTCTTTCAGCGTCGTTGCCTTTTGCTTTTTCTAGAGTTAGTCTTTTTGAATTGCAATAAAAACAAGCAGGTTGTTCGCTTGAAGACAAAGCATAAGCGAAAGTTTTATTGCAGTACAAACACTTCAATCGAACTGTTTTTTCTTCTAAACTTTTCTTGAATGCTTCAGTAACTTGACTCGTCGGGTCAGCAGGAACAAATAATTCAGTAAATCCTCCGAATGAAAAGAACGCTTGTGCTAAAGGCGACCAGTTTTTTACTACTAAAAATTGTTTTTCTTTACTCAGGCACTTTTTAGCAGAAGCTAAATCAAAATACTCGTGTTTTAATTCCTTCAAGGCTTCTTCTTCAACTATGCTGCCTTGAAATGCTTTGACTAAACGTTTTAAGCTAATCGAGGAATAATCCGCGTCTTTTTTTATCGCGCCCATTCTTTTAGCATTGTGAACGAATAACCTTCGGTACAAAGAGGTTTCTAGTAATGCTTTTTCTAGCACGACTTCCACGTTTGATTTTGAAGCAGTTTCAATAAGCGTTGATAGTTTTTCTAAAGAAACGGGTTGTGGAAATTCAAAGAAAACCCCATACGTGTTCGAGTTGGTTCTAACTCCCGAACCTAATGCAGATGAAAAGAACGCGCCGAATATTCTAGCGAGTGCTTCGTTTGCCTTATTTCCTGCAAACGAGTGCATCAACGCGGCGTCTCCGTTGAATTCTATTACTACTTTTTCTGGAGTGAAGTATTCAGCTTGTTTTTTCAATAATTTTTCAATGCTTTTCAAAGCCGGCTCGTCGCAGTATTCTTTCAATACGTCTTGGTTTTTGCCTTGGAAGAAGGATAATACTAGTTGTGCCGTGTCTTCTTCTACAGGTATTTCTTGACCGACCCAGTCTGGAACTGCGGCAGTATAATCTTCAGCTTGTTCTACAATCAACTCGTTGTCTTCAATTGAAACGACTTTCCATGCTTTTCCGCGAGTAATAAACGTTTTTCCTTCTTGTAAGTATTCAGAAACGAATGCTTCGTCTAATACTCCAACGTTTTTGCGAGTGGAATAATTTTTAACGAAATACTTTTTGTCGTCGGGAATCATTGAAACGTTTTCGTAATAATACCACTTAGTGCGGCTGGTTTTTACGAAGCCGGTCGGGGTCAGGATGATTATTCTTAATTGCTGCATGAATTCTAATGCTGCAGTTACTTCTTCCATGGACAAGTTAACGAAGGGTAGTGCTTTTTGAATTATTTCTAACGCTTTAGTTTTAGTGATTGACTCGTAGTCTAAAGCTAAACCAGCTAGTTGGTGGATTAAAATGTCATAAGGTTTTGCTTCGTACAATAATTCTTCCAACCTACCCAGAGTTGCTTTGTGGGTTAAAGCAGCAGCTTCCAACGCATCCATTGCGTCAGTAGCTACAATTATTCCCTTGGGCACGCCGGTTAGTTTGTGGCCGCTTCGACCAACTCTTTGAAGCAAACGAGAAGCTTGACGGGGAGAAACGTATTGTATTACTAAATCAATCGCACCGACATCTATTCCTAATTCTAGGCTTGAAGTGCAAATTATTGCTTTTAGTTTTGAAGCGTTTTTCTTGAATTCTTCCTCTACTTCCAAACGGCTTTCCTTGGATAGTGAAGAATGATGCACTGCAATCGAGTCTTTAGCATCTGGAATCTGCATTAACAACGACGCCAAACTTTCTGCAGTGTATCGAGTATTAACAAAAATTAAAGACCTATTGTGAGTTAAAATCAAGTCGATTATTCTACCTAGTTTGGAATTAGTTTCATTGCTTAAGCCTAAGTAAGATTTTTTTGACTTGGTTGGCAATTCTACGGAAAAAAGAATTTTTTTAGGCAAACCAATTTTTACGGTTTTTGCGGTATCGCTTAAGAATCTTGAAACCAGTTTTTCGTCGCCCACAGTAGCAGACAAACCGATTGTTTGAAAACTAGTTTTTTGTTTTAGTCTTTGTAAAGCAACGCTTAATTGAATGCCCCTCTTCGAGTCGACTAGCTCATGCACTTCATCAACAACAACGAATTCAACGTTCTTCAAGTAATCGGACAATTTTGGAGCAATTAACAACGACTCGAGTGTTTCGGGAGTAGTAATCAAAAAATTAGGTGGTAAATCTCTTTGCTTGGCTCGTTCAGAAGAAGAAGTATCTCCGTGGCGTACTCCGATAGTTATCCCTAGTAAGTCACACCAAAAGTTCAACCTAAGCAGCATGTCTCGATTCAATGCACGAAGAGGAGTAATGTATAGTGCTTGAATGCCTAGTACTGCTTCTCCTTTCTTTTTCTTTTCTAGAATAGAGTCGAGTATTGGTAATACGGCTGCTTCGGTTTTGCCTGAACCAGTTGGAGCAATCACCAATACGTCGTGCTTGTCTTTAATGAGGGGAATTGCTTGCTTCTGGGCTTCGCTAAAGTCATCAAAGCCCTTGGTTTTCAATAAGTCAATAATTTCTTTGCTTAAATTCATTCAAAACAAGTTATAGGGTGGAAGAGTATTTTTAACTCTTATTGGGGTTTCGTTCCGCTTAAGAGGCGTAAACCATGAACAAAAACAAAACTATCACTAGCGTAATAAAGACTAAGAAGGGTTTTTCGTAGGGTTTAAACTTGAATTTTTTCATCTTGCTAGGAAAGCTATGGCGAATAATACGCCAATTAACAACCAAACATATATTGGCACAGTATAAGCCCCGAATAATATTTCGAAAATAGAGTAGTAACTAACCATTACGAAGTTTTTCAAATCGCCGACAAAATCTAGAAAGCCCATTTTCCTATCTCCTTGGCAGTGGATAAATTTCTCCGCATTGAGAACAAATTCTCTCACGGTGTTTTACGTCGTTCTTGAATTTTTCAGAACCGCACTTCCTGCATTGAGTAGTCAGGCTTTGTGAGTGAAAACTCTTCCAAGCTTGCTTTGTGTCGCCGTAAACCATTCCTGTAGAAGAGTAAAACTTTTTCTCAGTCGTGGGTTTAGAGTCTTCTTGTTTTTTATCCAAGTGCTTACTGTGGCATTTTGGACATGCTTCAGCGTCTTCTGCTTCGAACTCGTTCCTACAATTCTTGCAATAATACTTCACTAGAAAAAAATGCACGTAATCAAATAAAAAGGAAGCGGGTTAAAAACAACGAAAACGTAATGAAAAACGTGAAAACCCTACTAGTAATCCTCGACGGTTTTGGAGACTTGCCGTGTAAAACATTAAAAGGAAAAACGCCCTTGGAAGCAGCAAAATGCGAGAATTTGAATTATTTTTCAAGAAAAGGAATAGTGGGTTGCGCATTGCCTGCGGGAAGCATTCCTCCAGAAAGCGACGTTGGAGTACTAGCGGTTTTAGGCTTTGACTATAAAAAATTCCATTTAGGGCGAGGAGTACTCGAAACTTGGGGGCTCGGGTATAAGTTCAAAAACGGGCAACTCGCGTTGAGGACTAATTTTGCTTGTGAAAAAAACGAGCGAGTAATATACAGAAACCCTGGGAAAGACTTTACGACTATTGAAGCA
Source organism: Microcaldota archaeon (assembly GCA_013360305.1). Taxonomy (GTDB): domain Archaea; phylum Micrarchaeota; class Micrarchaeia; order Norongarragalinales; family Norongarragalinaceae; genus JABWCK01. Next base: position 45,502 of record JABWCK010000001.1, on the reverse strand, counting down.
AAAAAACTAGAGAAAGAAATAAACACTAAAGTAAAACTAAGCGTTCCTTTCTTCTTTAAAGCAACCGTTGATTACCGAGGAGTAGTAGTGTTTTCTGGGTTGAATTATTCAAAAGAAGTTACTAACACTCATCCAGGATACGTAAAGAAAAACAAGGGCGGAATTAGCCGCGCAGTAGGAGCTGAAGGGAAAAAAATTATTTCAGCAAAACCATTAGACGCCACAATTGAAGCAAAAAATTCTGCTAGAATAATAAACGAGTTCGTTGAAAAAACAAACGCAGTACTAGAAAAATCAAGCATTAATAAAAAAAGAATAAAACAAGGAAAAATGCCTGCTAACTGCTTGTTGTTGAGGGATGCGGAAACTCGTTTGCGCAAACCTCCAAATTACTTGAAGGACTGGGCGATTTTAGCAGACATGCCTTTAGAAAAAGGAATTGGAAAACTGCTCGAAATGAAGAGAGTTCCAATAAAACACGCGTTTCTAGACAAGCGAGACTATGCTTACCGCGCGAATAAAGCAATTCAAGCATTGAAAAAAAACAATAAAGTTTACGTCCACTTGAAAACCCCAGACTTGCCGTCGCATGATGGTTTAGTGAAAGAAAAAGTACGCGTGTTGAAAGAAATTGACTTGTTGTTTTTCTCGGTTTTAAAGAAAAAAATAGATTTGAAAACAACGCGATTACTAGTCACGGGCGATCATTGTACTCCGGTTGAAAAAAAAGCACACTCTGCCGATTCTGTTCCATACTTGCTTGCGGGTCCAAGTTTTGCTGCTAGCAATAAAGATTTTACTGAAACTAACGCTAGGAAGGTAAGACCAATAAAGTCCAGTGCGTTAATGAGTTTGTTGAAATGATTATAACAAAAACCAAAGCCAGACAAGTTCTTGACTCCAGAGGAAACCCCACGGTCGAAGTAGAAATAAATGGTTTTACTGCAATCGCTCCGTCAGGCGCGAGTACCGGCTTGCTTGAAGTGAAAGAATTACGCGATGAAAGAAAATCGTTTGGGGGAAAAAGCGTTTACAAAGCAGTAGAAAACGCTTTGCGTGCTGGCTTCTTAGCAGAAGGAAAGAATTTCCCTAGCTTGGATTCTTTCGATCGATTCTTGAAAGAATTAAACGAGAAAAAAACACTAGGCGGTAATACGACTATCGCGTTAAGCATGGCTTTTTGTAAAGCCTACGCTTCAAACCAAGGCGTTTCGTTAAGCGAATTCATTGCACATAATTCTTTCGGAGCTCAACGCTTACCGTGCCCTGCGGCAAACTTGATTAATGGAGGAATGCACGCAGACAACGGTTTAAGCGTTCAAGAACACATGGTTTTACCATTAAAAACAAAGAGTTTTTCTGAAGCCGTCCAATGCGTCGTTGAAACGCGAATGGAGTTAAAAAAAATGCTTGAAAAAAAGAAACTAAGCACATTAGTAGGCGATGAAGGTGGCTTCGCGCCAAAAATAAAAACCACCCGCGAAGCATTAAGCTTGATTCAAAAATCGCTAGAAAAAACCGGCTGGGAAGACAAAGCATTTTTAGGACTAGACTGTGCTGCGTCTTCTTTTTACAAGAAAGGAAAATACGTTTTTCAAGGAAAAAAACTATCCAAAGACGGTTTGTTGAAGGAATTATTAAAACTAGCCAAAGAATTTAATTTAAAATACGTCGAAGACCCGTTTTTCGAGAAAGATTTTTCAGCATACAAAGAGTTAAACCAAGAAACAATGGTTGTTGGAGACGACTTGACTGTTACTAACTCTGAATTAATTGAAAAAGCAGTTGGAAGTATTTCTGGAGTAATAATCAAACCCAACCAAATAGGCTACGTGTCTGACGCAATAAAAGCCGGTAAAACCGCTAGAAAAAACAATATTACACTAACTACGTCACATAGGTCAGGAGACTCTGAAGACTCGTTTATTTCAGACTTCGCCACAGGAGTAAAAGCAGAATTGTTTAAGTTAGGCGCGCCTTGTCGTGGTGAAAGAACTAGTAAATACAACGAATTGTTAAGAATAGAAGAAAGAGGGACCCCTTACTTCCACTATTGAATGGTTTTGAAAAATGATTTTGTCTAAGAAAAAAGTCTTGCAATTAGTCAAGCAAAAAAAAATAGTAATTACTCCGTTTATTGAAGAAAACTTGAATGCTGCATCGATAGATTTGACTTTGTCTAATGAATTTAAAAAAATAAAAAAGAAAAATAAAGTAAAAATAAGCGAAAAATCATTTAACGATTCTTCTTTGTTTAAATTAATTAAATTAAAAGAAAAAGAATTATTAGAATTAAAACCAGGAGAATTAGTTTTAGGCAGAACTATAGAAAAAATTAGTTTACCAGATAGTATTTGTGGATGGATTCAAGGAAGAAGTCGTTTTGCTAGGTTAGGATTAATAGTTCACGTTTCTTCTTCATTCATTCAACCAGGAGTAAACAACATACAAGTACTAGAAATAGTAAATCTTTCAAAAAACACTTTATTATTAAAACCTGGAGAAAAAATTTGCCAAGTAATATTTGAACAAGCTACAGGCGGGTCAATAGAAAAAGGAGTATTCAGCAAGCAAACAAACGTATGAATAGTGGAAGTGAGGGGAGAGTGGAGACTAATTACCAAGACCAAAAAAAGAAAGCATACGCCTACTTCAGAGTCAACAAAAACGATGCCGCAACAATAAAAACCAAAGCATTTACCTTATACGACTTCATAAACAACAGTTTTTATTTTTCTAGAACAAAAAAAGACCTAACAATGCAAGTATTAATGGAACTAAGGCGCCAGCCCCAATCATTCAAACAACTACAACAAACCCTTCAACTAAAAAAAAGCACCCTGTACTTGTTAATAACCAGCCTAGAAAAAAGCGGCTTGATAGAATACGAAGGAAAAAAATCCTTACTACGCACATCAAAAGCATTTTCCGAAGCACTACTAGAATACGCGAATTGGTGGAAAAACTGGGTTGACGAATAGTTTTTTTAAGTTTTAACCCCAAAACAACTAAAAGAGGTTTTTATTTTACATGGGTATATTTGATTTTTTTGGCAAAAAGCCCGTAGCAACAGATTCAGAGTACGTACTCGAATGCAATTTCCACCCATTTAGGCTATCTGCCCGCAGAAATGACGCAGTAGACTTAGAAATCACGTTAAAAAACAATTCCGACACCGTACTGTTAACCTCCCTAGTCGTAGTAGTTCCAAAACAACTAGGCCTAGACAAGACCGGATTAATGCTTCAAAGAGAATTCAGACTAGGCGAACTAAACCCTGGCGAAACAAAATACTTTACTGTACCCATCCACAGCACGCCAAAAAGCGAACCAAACAACTACCCCGTCAAAGTATTCGCCATATCCAACTACCGCGACTACGGCCACGTACTCAACCAAGTGCGCAAAGACCTCTCACTAAGAGTCGAGTAACAAGCTTTTAATAATTATCGTGATTATTGTTTAGCAATAGAAAATTGTTTTTTATTTACAAAAAAAGGTGAAAGATTCATATGTCAGTAAAAGTATCTCAACTAATTGGAATGGACATTTACTCCGACGGAGCAACCATGGTCGGTAAAGTATATGACGTAATAATCGACTTACAAAAAGGAGAAGTCGTTCGCTTAACACTAGAACCAATCCGCGCATCAAGCAAAGACGAAGCCAAGCGCATTTTCAGAGAAAAAACCGTAATGTACAAGTCAGTCAAAGCAGTAAGCAACATTATTTTAATTTCACCAAACATGGGTTCAATGGATGACGAAGAAGAAGCACCAACAATGCCACAAAAACCATTACCCTACTCCGCAAAATACAAACGCGGCGGATTCTAAAGAATCTTTTAAAAAAAGATTTTTACCAAAACTTTTCTTCCTTTCACTACTTCTTTTTAGTTGCTTAACGCTAGTTATTTTAAAAAAATAATAGCGGGGGCCTGATTTGAACAGACGGTCTCCGGGTTATGAGCCCAGCGGGCACTCCTGGCTACCCTACCCCGCTATAAAAAAATTACAGCAATAGAAGAAAATAATGCGGTTCAACGGTTTTAAACCTAGCGGGTTTAAACTTTTCTTTCTAGTATTTGTTGCAGTGAAGAAATCTTAGTTTCCAATTCCTTTAACTCGCTCTTGTTTTCAGTGTATTGAAGCTTTTTTTCGCAACTAGGACACTTGAATTGAGCATCAAAAGCTTCATCAAACGGAAGCTTGCAGCACCCTGCTTTGCAAGCGTAAATAGTCGTATTCTCTGAAGCAGATAATCTGGAACGCAATTCTTCATACTCGTTCTTTTTCTTCATTAAATAGTTAGACAATGCTCGGTCTGAGTTGACTGACCAAGTGTAAGTAAACCAACCAGTTTCCAAGTTCTTGACTCTAGAATATTCAACAATTCCATGATTGTGCAGTAAGTTTAACACGTGGCGTATTTCGGCCATTTTGTACTTGGTTTTTTCTTCTATTTTTTCATCAATAGCGCCGTCGCCAATTGCTTCAATAACTTTCAAACCTCTTTCGCCAGCTACTTCGCTAATGAATGGTTGAATTAGTTTAGGGTCAGCTTTTGGTTTTTCTTCCATTACTGGCGGAGTAATCGCTTTAGGTTGTTTTAACTTAGCGACCTTGTTTTTAACTTGTTTAATTATTTTTTTTGTTTTTGCCTTAACTGGTTTCTTAGAAATAGTTTTGTTGATTTTACGAGGCGAAGGCATATGCTAATACTTTAGTAGAGAAAATATTTATATCCGTACCCTTATTTTTTCTTGATTGTTTTTCCACGCGCGTTTGGAGAAATGCTGATTTTACCTCGTATTTTCTTCTTCAAACCGCCTTCCAACCAGTAATACAATAAAATAGACAACGCCGCTACTTCCGAATGCGGTTGGTTTCCTATCGCTACATTATAATCTGCTAATTCATAGTATTCTCTAGGTACTTTTTCTGCTCCAATAATAATCATTAACGGCTTCTTAGGTATTTTTACGTCCCAAAAATTCTCTCCATACATAGTCGCATGGACAACTACTCCGCCTTTTTTCTTGAACTTCTTTACTTCGGCTAGAGGACTGCGCGTATAACGTGCTTTGAATTTTCCGCCCCATTTTTCAGACACTTTATCCAAACTATTTACTAACGTAGAGTCTTCTTCGCCAGCATAAATAATTTCACTAGCACCAAACGCTCTCGCTACCAAACCACAATGAGTAGAAATGCGCTTATCTCGTTCCTTTCGGTGACCTAATCTCAAAACCGTTACTTTCATTCAAACAATTAATGTTTCCATATTTTTTTAAACCAATCCAAGCATAGTATTATTCTCGAATTATTAGTGAAACCCAATCTCTTTTCAGAAAAAAGTTTGGGCCCATAGCTCAGTTTGGCCAGAGCGTTCGACTCTTAGCAACTTTTAGGAAAAGTTGCATCAAAACTTTCCTAAATTTTTGAAAGAAATCGAAATGTCGGGGGTCCAAATCCCCCTGGGCCCGCTTTTTTCCTCTTATGGAAACTTTTAAATACTCTTTTTCTGACTTCTACTATGCGGATTCTGTGAAGGTGGGTTGAACGAGTCGCAATCACTGGTGTTAAAGCCAGCCTAATTATCGCAAGCCCGAAAGGGCTTGGCGACCGTTCTTTTTAAAAAGTTTAATCAAAACAACGTTTTTCTTTAAAAGAAAAACTTTGATGAAAAAGAACTTAATCTCAAGTTAATTAATTTTTTAATGCGTTTTGTTAGTGCCTTGGTGTTGGGTTTCTTTATTTTAGTACCTTACTTGTTGTTTTCTCAAGGAACTGGTTACTTGCCTGAAAACATTGTTTCAAACTGGTCCTTGAACGTAGGTACCAACCCTGTTTTGAACGCAGTGTTTTACTTATTCAACCACGTCGGATTAAAACACTTGCTGGGCAATTTGTTTATCGTCTTAGTGTTTGCGTTGTTATTAGAAGCAGTATTGAATTGGAAGCATGTGCTTGCAATATTCTTTTCTTCAGGCTTGATTGCAGGAATCAGTTTTTCACTACTAAACCCGTTCACCTTCCTAGCCGGAGCTTCAGCGGCTGGAGCAGGAGTAATGGCTGCTGCTTTAGCACTACGCCCCAAATTGGCCTTAGTCTTGTTGTTATTGTCGCCTTTAGTGATTCAATTCATAATATTTCCCTTCTCGGATTATGCGACCAACGCCCAAAAACATTTTTTAACAACCAATCAAGAAAAACTAGCTTCTCAATATTCTCAACTAGTCAAAGAAAACAACTTGCCCCAAGCATTAGTAGTGAAAGAAAAACTTGACGTTGTTTCAAAAACAAAGCAAATAGTCGTCCGGGGCGAAACAAGACAAGAAGAAACGCCTACTGATTTCTGGGTTCACGCGTGGGGAGCCTTGCTTGGCGTGCTTTATTTAGGCTTATTCAAACGCAAAGAATTAGAGTCTGGAAGAAAAGAATTTGAAGACATAGGCAGAATATTGTTAAGAAAATGATTCCTGCTAGTAAAAAAAACTTGAAAACAGACTTGGTAGCGAGTGTTTTCATTTTAAACCCTTCCAAGACTAAGACTTTGTTGTTATTTCATCGAAAACTAAAGAAATGGCTTGGCCCTGGCGGACACTTGGAAGAAGGAGAAACTCCTGCTCAATGCGTTGTTCGAGAAGCATTCGAGGAAGCGGGTGTACGAATAAAATTACTTGATTTTAGTCCAAAACTAGATTTAAATTCACCAGAAGAAGAAACAGCGGTTAACCCGTATTGTTGTTTGCTTGAGTTGATTCCTGCACATGCATCAACTCCGGAACACTTGCATTTTGATTTTGTTTTCATCGGCGAGTGCGTTGAGGGCAATGAGAAGGTTTCCGAGAGGGAAGCGTCTGATTTGAAGTGGTTTTCTTTGAGTGAAGTACGCGAGCTAGATACTTTTCCAGCAATTATTGCTGTAGCCGATAAACTAATGCAGGAATAACGTTTTTCAAGCATTGACTGCAGTATATTATTCCTCTTTTTTTTGCAAAATTTCTTTGGTAAAGCTTTCTTTAGCAAAAGAAAGGTTTGCGGGTTTGACAGAGCGGCCATGTGCTCGACTGCAGATCGAGATATAGGAGTTCGACTCTCCTAGCCCGCTTTATATCTTGTTTCGATATATTCTGATATTTTGTTTCTTTTTCTTGGAATTGTTAGGTATGGCAAAACAAATTTTTTGATTACTTCCAAGTTTTTCTTAGAGATTACAAAACGTAAATTGCTTCGGGTAGTCCATTTTTTCCACGTTTTATTGAAATCTGTAACTGTATCTATGTTTGTTCCGCATTTTAAGTTGTTTTTCACTGCTTCTTGCAATTTTATTTGTGGGGTGCCGGAGGTTATTTTTATTTGACACATTGGATACGTCGGTCTCTTTATGCAAACGTTTCCATCCGAGTCAATTACTCCTGCGAGGTAAGCTCCAAAAAATTCTGTTTTTTCTTCAACCCATTTTGGTGGCTTAGGTGGATCTGTAAAATCTAGTTCTAGTTTTTGAAATGCTGAAAGTAATCCTTTAACTAAATAACGAATCCCATACGAACCTTTTGTTTTTCTAAAAATAGCAACTTTTCTCCCGAAACTTTTTTCAAAAAAGTTTCTCGTTTGTTCGATCATTTCCAAGTCCATGGCTTCGATAGTCAAGACTGTTGCCTTATATTTTTTTCCTTTTATTTTACACTCACAAAACGAACCGTCCCCCTGCATAGTGCCTATTACATATGCTAACTCGGGTGTTTTTTCAATATTTTCCGGGCATGGTTGAACTACGGTCATTGTGTGTCATAATTTTTCATCCCGCCTCGATTTTTATTCTCTTTCTGAGGTGAATTCCGGTGATTCATAGTTTTTTTTCTATTGTTTTAGATAGTTGAACTGCTTTTTCTTCGCTTAATTGAGTCGTAATGATTCGTCCATCGGGAAACACTCGGGCTTTTCCTTCTTTGAATAATAATTCAACAAACAATTCCTTGTTTGCTGGCGCGAATTCTTTTAGTTTAGTTGTTAATTGCGTCGCAGTGTTTTTCTTGTTTGTAATGAATAAGAACTCGTTTGTTCCGCACAACACTATTTTTCTAGTTTTCTTCTTCAAGTAATTGAATTTATTGTTGCATTTGCAATTAGGCAGGGGGATTAGTTTTTCTTCACTAGTTGCGGAATCAACAAACCACAATTCCTCAACTAAAGCGGGTTTTTCTTTTATTAATAGTAAGAATTCTTTCGCTGTTTTTTTGGCTACTAGTTTTAAGACTTTTTTTTCTATGCCTAGTTCGTTGCAGGAGTAAGTGTGTTTTGGTTTCTTGGCAAAGCAAGCAAAACAATGCGTTGGAGTAATGGTTGAAACCATTCCGAATGACTTGATTGCTGCGGTGTAAATCCACGTCTTGTTTTCTTTTCTGGCGTATTCGTCTAAAAGCATTCGAGTCTCGTAATTGTCTGTGCAGTCAATGAAAAGCTTTGTTTTTATTAATTGGTGAATGTTTCCGGAGTCTAAATTGAATACTCGAGGAATTACTTTTTTTATCTTGCTGCTAACCACTAGTGCCTTAAATTTGTCTACGTCTTTTTTTTCAAACAAGTCGCTTCTTGAAAGGTTTTCTTCACTGACTACGTCTCGGTCTATTAGTGTTATTTCGCTTACTTGTTTTAGTTTAGCGAGTTCTTGACAGACGAAAGAACCAGTTCCTCCGGCGCCGATTATTGTGATTTTCATTGCTATAATTTACGAGAACAAAACCTTTTTTATACTAGTATGAAAAACATACTGTTATGCATTGTTCTCCTAGGGTTTGCCCTATTGTTATTCACTTGGATGTTTTTGAGAAAAAGTGGGCTTTAAAGATTTTAACCGAGATTTACGAGGGAAAGACTCACTTTAATGAAATCAAGCGAGGCTTGCCTAAAATAACGCCTCAACTGCTTTCTAAGCGGTTGAAGGAGTTGGAAGCAGCTGGTTTACTAGTCAGAAAGGAAGCTAAGGGCGATCCTTTAGTTGTAGAGTACTACTTGAATTCTCAATCTAAGGAAATAGTTTCGTGCTGGGAAGCCAAGCGAAACGCGTAATATTGGTGGTTTTTTTGAAAGAAATTCTAGAGTTTAAAGACTTGCACGCATCCATTGAAGGAAAAGAAATACTGAAAGGTGTTTCTTTAAAAGTAAGGAAGGGCGAACTTCATTCAATAATGGGGCCAAACGGTTCAGGGAAAAGCACTTTGTCTAGCGTTTTAATGGGCCACCCGTATTATGAAGTTACTTCGGGCGACGTTTTGCTTGATGGCGAGTCTATTCTGGAATGGAGTCCTGACGAGCGGGCTAGGAAGGGATTGTTTTTAGCATTTCAATACCCGTTTGAAGTTCCTGGAGTCAAGTTTTCTACTTTCTTGAGAAATTCTTATAATTCAATTCACAAAAAAACTAATTCATTGCAAGACGTTGCTGCTTTTCAAAAATTATTAAAGGAAAAAATGAAGGACTTGAGTTTCGACGAGTCTTTTTCTTCGCGTTACTTGAATGCTGGCTTTTCTGGTGGAGAAAAAAAACGCGCGGAAATACTTCAATTAATGGTTTTACAACCCAAATTCGCGGTGTTGGACGAAATTGATTCCGGATTGGATATTGATGCTGTGAAGAGCGTTGCTTCAGCAGTTCAAAAAGCCCACAAGGAAGGGATAGGCTTGTTAGTAATAACTCACTACCAGAGAATACTTCACTACTTGAAGCCGGACTTCGTTCACGTAATGGTTGATGGTAAAATCGTTGAAAGCGGCGGAAAAGAACTAGCCTTAAAACTTGAAGAAAAAGGCTACGCTGAATACGTTAAGGGTGTTGTTCTTGGTTGAATCAGTTGAAAGAATAGAAGACATTCCCTCAATTGACTTGAACAAGTACGACTTCAAGGACGCGGCTAAAGTCAAAAAAATACCGAAAGGATTGTCTATTGAAACAGTTAAACTAATTTCTAAATTAAAGCAAGAACCGGAATGGATGCTTGAACACCGCTTGAAGTCTTTCAATGAATTCTTGCGCAGGCCAATGCCGGTTTGGGGCGCTGACTTGAGTGGAATTGATTTTCAAGAAATGTATTACTACATTACTCCGGAAATGGCTGCTGAAAACGCTAAGAATTGGGAGGATGTTCCGGGAGAAATCAAAGACACTTTCGAAAAACTCGGTATTCCTGAAGCAGAGCGAAAATACTTAGCCGGCAGCGTTGCTCAATACGAGTCGACTAGCGTTTACGCTAACGTCAAGAAAATTTACGACGACTTAGGCGTAATATTCATGGATATGGATTCTGCTTTAAAAAAACACCCTGACTTAGTAAAGAAATACTTCATGAAGTGCGTGCCTTACACTGACAACAAGTTCGCTGCATTGCATGGCGCAGTGTGGAGTGGTGGCAGTTTTCTTTACGTTCCTAAGGGCGTAAAGGTTGACTTGCCTTTTCAAACTTATTTCAGAATGAACGCTGCCAACGAAGGACAATTCGAGCATACTTTAATCGTTGCAGAAGAAGGAAGCGAAGGCCATTACGTCGAAGGATGTTTTGTTAAAGGCACACCAGTAAAAACCGAAACAAGTGACAAACCAATTGAAGAAGTTACGGTTGGAGAAAAAGTATTAACTCATGAAAACCGGTTCAAAACTGTTTATCACACTCAAGTTAGGCCTTATTCGGGAAAACTTTATTCGGTCACTTATTATGGGGATAGCAAAGCTGAAATTAAAGCAACCGAAGAACACCCCTTTTTAGTAGTAAAGAAAGAACGCGCAGAATACAAGAACACCACTTGGAATCCTGATTGGAGCCCTGTAAACAACATTCAAAAAGGAGATTATTTAGCGATGCCTATTGACCGGGAAGTGATGTCTAGTGACGTGCGCGTTTTTAATGTTAATTTTGGAAAGAGTAAAGGGAAATTTAATTCGTTTACTCTCGCATTAAGAACCGACAAAGACTTTTTCCGGCTATTAGGATATTATTTGTCTGAAGGAACTACTATCGGCGGACACTACGTCAGCTTTACGTTTAACGTTAAAGAAAAAGAATATCTCGAAGACGTCAAATTCCTTTTATTAAAATATTTTGAGAAAGAACCGATTCAAGGAAAAATTAGAAACAACGGAATTTCTTTAACGTTGTGTTCGACTAAGGCGGCCAGATTCTTTAACTCAGAATTTAATCACCACGCACACACCAAACAATTACCTTTATGGGTAATTCACGAGTCTCCCGAAAAACAAGCAGAATTAATTAAAGGATTCTGGCGAGGAGACGGAAGTTATATGTACCAACAATATTCTTGGGGAATAAAAAGAATGTTCAGAATGAACACGGTTTCTTCAACTTTAGCCAGACAATTACGCGACGTGTTGTTAAGGCTTGATGTTTTTGCAGGAATAAACTCTCAAGAAAGAGCAAACAAGCACGTGATGCACACGGTATACGTCGGCGGCTCATTTCTACAGAAATTTGCAAACGTCGTAAACGCTCAACCTGTTAATGAGTTCGCAGTAGAAAGACAAATAGCACTACAAAAACTTTCTCAAGCAAGTTTAGCAAAGTCATATGCACATATTACTGAAAAGTATGCTTTTGTTCCTGTAAAAACAATTTCTTTCGAAGAAGTAGTTGATTTGCCTGTTTACAATTTTAGCGTCGATGAAGACGAATCTTATGTCGCGGGCGGCGTTGCAGTGCATAATTGCACGGCGCCAAAGTATACGACTAACTCGCTGCATTCTGCTATAGTAGAGATTTTCGTTCACGACAACGCTAAAATGCGTTATACTACTGTCCAAAACTGGAGCAAGAATGTTTACAATTTGAACACTAAACGCGCTATTGTTGACAAGAATGCTAAAATGGAGTGGGTAGGCGGAAGCTTGGGCAGCAAGCTGACAATGTTGTATCCAATGACTATTTTGAAAGGCGACAATTCGAGCGCGTCTCACTTGAACATTGCTTTCGGCACTTCAGATACGTGGAAGGACGGCGGTGCTAAAGTGCTTCACATTGGCAAAAACACTACGTCTAAAGTGATTGCTAAAAGCATTTCGTCAGGCGGTGGAGTGTCTGTTTACCGGGGTTTGTTAAGAATTAATGCCGGGGCGTTAAATGCTAAGAGCCACGTCCAATGCGATGCTTTAATTCTAGACAAGGATTCACGAAGCGATACTTATCCTCATAACGAGATTTATGAACCAACTGCGTCGTTTACTCATGAAGCCAGCGTTGGCAAGATTAGTGACGAACAATTGTTTTACATGATGTCCCGCGGCTTGAATGAAGCAGACGCTCGCTCAATGATAGTGTTAGGTTTCTTGGATGACGTAATGAAGGAAATTCCTCTCGAGTTTTCAGTTGAATTGAATCGATTGATTCACTTGGAAATGGAAAAACTAGGTGCAGTAGGTTGAATAAACAATTAGAAAAAATCGATGAACTAGTCCGTTTAAACAACGAGCCTTCGTGGCTAGAGAAACTACGCAAAAACGCGTTGAAAAAATGGGTTGACAACGAGTATTACGTTGAAGCTGACTCGCCTACTCAAAAAAAATACACTAATTTTTCACTCGACTTAACTAACAATTCTTCTCCGGCCGTTAAATTTGAATCAAGCGGTAACGCAATTGTTTTAGATTTCAAAACAGCCTTGCAACAAGAAGAATCACTAGTAAAAAAACACTTCCAGAAATTATTAAATCCAGAAATTTCTCGAAACGCTGCCTTGCATTTCGCCTTATTCAACACTGGCTGCTTGATAATAGTTCCTGAGGATGTTGAGGCTAGCGTGAAAACAAGCTTTACCGGCGAAAGCGTCCTAGCTCACTCTATAGTAATTACTGGAAAAAACGCTAAGCTCGATTACTTTGAAGACTTTTCTTCAACTAACGCGTCAACTAGTTTTTCTGAAGTATTCATTGGAGAAAACTCGAAGACAGACTACAATTTTCTAGAAAACGCTTCAATAACTAGCCAAAATTATTCCTTAAAGAAAAGCGTCTTAAGCGAAAAAGCTAGTTTTCAATGGATTGCTGCTTCTTTTGGTTCTTCTTCAACAATTCAAGAATTCAATTCCTCTCTCGAAGGAAGAAACGCTAACAGCGATACTTACTTGTTGTTTTTTGGAAAAAACAAGCAAGAAAGCGATTTGTCAACAAACATTCGCCACGCAGTACCCGACACTACCGGCAACTTGCTAGCTAAAGGAATACTAGACGACGAAGCCAACTCTGTGCATAGAGGAATGATTTTAATCGAGAACCCTGCAAAAAACACTTTCTCCCACTTAATGGGTCGAGCGTTATTGTTAAGCAACAAAGCCAAAGCCAACTCCTTGCCTGCTTTAGAGATTAAAACTAATGACGTAAAATCTCGCCACGGCGCGTCCGTCAGCCACATAGACAAAGACAGCGTATTCTACTTGCAATCCCGAGGATTAAAAAAACGCGACGCTGAATTGTTAATAATTGAAGGCTTTGCTCAAGAAATAATAGACAAAAGCCAAAACCCTGCTTGGCGAAGCGAGTGCGAAAAACTATTGAAGGTAAGAATGCAATGATCGACACGAAAAAAGACTTTCCCATATTCAAAAACAATCCAAACCTAATCTACCTAGACAACGCAGCAACCACTCAAAAACCGTCTTCAGTGCTAGATGCTGAAAGGGATTTTTACGAAAACCATTACTCTAACGTCCACAGAGGAGTCTATCAATTATCTCAAGAAGCAACGGAATTGTATGAAAACGCTAGAGAATCTATTGCTGAATTCTTGAATGCTTCGCCTGAAGAAATAATCTTTACGAGAAACGCGACTGAATCAATAAACTTAGTTGCTAACATCTTGCCTGTTTCAAAAAATGACAAGATTGTTTCTACGTTAATGAATCACCACTCTAATTTCGTGCCTTGGCAATTGTTAAGCCAGAAAACGAAAGCTAAAATCGAGTACTTGTCACTAAGCGAATCCGCCGAACTAGATGTTGAAGACTTTAACAAACTAAAAAACGCGACTGTCTTCGCATTCACTCACGCATCCAACGCTACTGGCGTAATTACTCCCGCCAAGCAATTAATCGAACAAGCAAAAGACGCTGGGGCTCTAACCGTAATAGACGCTGCTCAAAGCGCGCCTCACTTGCCTATTGATGTTAAGAAATTGGATTGTGATTTTCTTGCTTTGTCAGGGCACAAAATGCTAGGACCAACCGGAATCGGCGTCTTATATGGAAAAAAAGAATTACTTCAAGAATTACCTCCATTCTTGACTGGTGGCGACATGATTCGAGAAGTAACTATTCAAGAAACCACTTGGAATGATTTGCCGTATAAATACGAGGCTGGTACGCCTAACATTTCTGGAGCAATAGGCTTAGCTGAAGCGGTTCGTTACTTGCAAAGAATTGGTTTTGACGAGTTACTAGCCCACGAACGCGATTTAACCAGTTACGCACACAAAATACTACCCAACTACGTTGATGTTTATGGTCCAGCCCCAAGCAAAAAACTAGGAATACTATCATTCAACGTTCAAGGAGTCCACGCACACGATGTTGCTTCAATCCTCGATTCAAAGAATATCGCCATCCGCTCCGGCCACCATTGCACGCAGCCATTATTGAATGCTTTGGGGTTGACGTCTACTTGCCGCGCTTCATTTTATGTTTATAACAACAAGCGTGAAGTGCAATCGTTCGTTGACGCTTTAGAACTATCCCACAAGACGCTGGTGAAATAAAAAATGGATTTATACGGCGAATTAATACTAGAACACTACAAACACCCATTAAACAAAGGCGTTTTAAAAAAACCAACTTATTCTAGGCGGGAAGCTAATCCGGTTTGTGGCGATGTAGTTACTATTCAATTGCTGGTAGAAAAAAACGTCGTGAAAGACGTCAAGTTTGAAGGCGAAGGATGTGCGTTAAGCATTGCTTCTGCTTCAATCTTAACCGACTTCATTAAGGGTAAAACCGTCAAGGAAATAAAATCTTTAACTGACGAAGCTTTAGTAGAAATGCTTGGCATCAGCGTCGGGGCTGTTAGAATAAAATGCGTCCTCCTCCCACTAAAAGCAATCAAAAACGCGTTAGGTTAAGTTTGTGTAGCCTTTCTACTGCCGCTTCTAGGCGTTCGGGTTGACTTGCAAATCCTGGGTGGCGTAATAATAATTTGAGTCTATAAAGTAACTTCAAATTTTCTTCGGGAGTAGCGCCTTCATGAACGATGTAATCGCCTAAGCCTAATTTTTCTGCTATTTCCTGATGCGTTGCCTTATGCAAAGGCGAATAAAGAATACTAAAACCCGCTTCCTTTATTGTTTCTAAATCGTCTATACTATCTGTTATTACTGCAATATCTTTAGAATCTATTTCCGGAGCGATTTCCTTTATTCTATTTATTTTTGTGTTAGTTTTGATTCCTTTGTATGTTCCTTCTTTTTCACTTAATATTTCCTCTACTCCCGTTATTCTACCGTTTTCTATTTTTTCTTTAGTGCCTATTGCACCATTTAATCCGTATTGGTTAGCAATTCTTTCTGCAATTATTTGAGATGTTTTGTTTGTCAATATTACTTTTGTTCCTCGTTTTTGTAAATATCTTGCAAGTTCTAATAATTCTCCTCTAAGTTCGCCTTTTTTGACTATTTTGTCTGTGGTATAATGGTAGTCTTCAACTGTTGTTTGATGTCTTGCTAATAATTTTATTCCTCTTAGTATTGCTTCAGTTAGTTTGATTCCAGGCTTTCTAAGTTTTGAATACTCTTGTATAGCGTTGGTTCGTCCTATTTTATGAGCTAACAATTCCAACCCTATACTTTTTTTACTTAAAGTGCCGCTTAAGTCTAAAATAAGTATTTTCGGCTGGGTTGTATGAGTTTTTCTTCCGGTAGTACTAAAATTTTCGTTATTTTCTCCTGTTTTTTCCACGATATTATTTTTTGTTAGGTTTATTTATCCTTTTTTCCATATTATTTTATGCCTGTCGATTTTTCAGTTATAGGTTCTAGCAAAAAAGACTTGAAACAATTAATTTTGAAAACCTTACAAGATGGGCGTTTTTTATCTGCTAGACAAATTTACTTAACTATTTCAAAAGAATTAGCTGAAGGGTATAATGTCAGTTATCAAGGCGTGCATAAAATGTTAATTCAATTAACTGACCAAGGCTTACTCAAAAAAGAAAATTCAGAATATGGTCTAAATCCCGTTTGGGTTCATGACTTAAAAGCATTTGGCGATTTTTTAGAAAAAAGCATGTCTGGAAAAACAAAAGTTGAAGACGTTTTTAATATTCATGAAAACTTTAAAGTTTATGTTGGTAGAGCAAACACTACTCGTGCGTTATTGGGGGTAACTAGTCGTGCCAAACGAGGAGACTTGTTGTTTGGTCAAGCTAAAACGGGTACAGCTTATCCAACTGAATTTTATTCTGCGTTAGAACAAGCATCAGTGCGTGGGGTAGCTATACATACAATTTTACCAAGCTCCCTAGAAACAAGCCATTTTGCAAATTTTTTGGCATCTTTAGATCCTGACAACATAAAAATTCGAAATTCATCCACGGATTATTTGCGACTTTTTGGAATAAAAGATAAAGAAATAATTGTTGCAGTGACTTTTCCCGATGCTTATTTAGGTATTCATTTTGTTGATCCAGCAATCACTAAATACTTCTTTAAATCTTTCATGGATGAGTGGAAAAATTCTCCAAGGAGAAAAATGAAATGATTTTTGTTAAAGACGTAGAAGCGATAGTAAGGAACAAACTCAAAAACCAACCTAAACAATCGTTAGCGCATGATTTTAACCACTTTTGTAGAGTTAGAAAAAATGCTTTGAAAATAGCTAAACATTATTCTATCGTAGACTTAGAAGTGTTACAATTGGCTTGTTTACTTCATGATGTCGACCAACCGTTTGATGCGAAACGTGAACACGTTGAAAAAAGCATTTCGTTAGCTAGAGAAATCCTTTCTTCAATTAACTATCCTAGGATTGAGCGAGTTATTGAAGTAATGAGTCAGCATTCTACTGAAAAACTTTCTGAAAAAACTAGTTTGGAGGCCAAAATATTGTTTGATGCTGACAAACTAGATGGTTTGGGGCCTATAGGTGTAGCTAGGGTGTTTGCTTTATGTGGTCAACAAGGAAAAACCATTCCTCAAGCAATCGCGTGGTATGAAAAAAAGATCGAAGTCGCCTTGAGCGACCTCCAAACGCCAGAAGGAAAAAAACTAATAGAAAAAGAACTAGTCTACACTAGAAGATACTTAGAAGAATTAAAATCTGTTTTTTCTTAGGTTGCTTTTCAATATCTTATTCGTTTTTATGTAAATCAACAAAAAGTTGATTTAAGTTCTACTCAATTCTTTTATAGAATTAGTAGCACTAAAAGAATATGATCTGCTCGAATTGCAACAATTGGGTTCACGGAAACAGGCGAAACTGTAAATATTGTAGTTTTGATTTGGGTTTTTGCATTAGGCCCTTTGAGTGTAGTTTAGTTGACTTTACTTAGTATTTTTTAACTATTATTTAGTATTAGTTTAGTGTCTTTGATTTTTAGAAACGTTTGGGAGTTAATCGCTCCCCATTATTTGTTAATTTCGTTTATTGCACCTTTCTCTTCTTATTTAGTTATTAGTGCTAGTTTGCCTTCTTTTAATTTTGTATTAGCTTTAGTTTCATTTTCTTTGGTAGTTTTGGGCTTTAATGTTACTAACATGATTTTTGATTTAGATGTAGATAAGATAAATAAGCCTCGTAGACCAATCCCTTCGGGAAGGGTAAGTATCAATGAAGCGTTTTTCTTATCTTTTCTTTTATTTTTTTCGGGGTTATTTATTGCTTTACTAGTTAATGAACAACTTCCGTTAGTTATGTTGTTGTTTATATTTTTGAGTACGATTTATAATTATCCAAAGTTTAGTTTTCGTCATTTTCCGTTAGCGTCTAACGTTATGGGTGCGTTGTTATACGGTTTAATTCCTTATTTAATTGCACACTTTGTGTTAGTTAGCTATCCTGTTAACTATGTTTTTTTAGTATTTTTCATGGGTCTTTATTTTGTTATTGCTAGTA
The DNA here is from genome assembly GCA_013360305.1 of Microcaldota archaeon. Classification (GTDB taxonomy): domain Archaea; phylum Micrarchaeota; class Micrarchaeia; order Norongarragalinales; family Norongarragalinaceae; genus JABWCK01. The sequence continues at coordinate 27,402 of JABWCK010000001.1, read as the reverse complement.
GTAAGGATTTTGAAGATATCGCAGGAGAGCGTAAAGTGGGGAGGAAATCACTACCTATTGTCTTAGGCGAAAAGAAGACGGCCCTTTTTATGTTAGGGGGAGAGTTTGTTTTGTTATTTTCGTTATTTTTAGCTGCGTTATTTAATTTTGTCAGTTTTATTTATTTTTATTCAATACTTTTTTCTTTAATTTTGTTTATTTTTCAGTTCAAGTTGGTTTCTAGAAATTATGCTCGTCGAAATTCTTTGAAAGATTTAGTTTTACAGTCTAATTTGGTTACGGTGAGTATTTTGTTTGTTATTTTAGTCCAAATTGTTTTTGGGTTTTCTTCGTTATTATAGTTGTTTAATTACTAATGGATCTTTTGAGTCGAATTTTGTTTTTTCCTTTAATAAGAATTTACAAGTCGCGTCTCCTTTGGCTGCACATTTTATTTCTATTCCTTCTAATTCGGTATTAGTTATTGCCGACCATGCGCCTGTGACAAATCCTCTAAAATAGTAATCTACTGCTTCTGTTGATTTGCCATATTGTCTGGCGAAGGTGGATTTTTGTAACTCAAAAGTAAATTCTTTTTTCATCATATCTGCTTCAAGTGGTTTTACTATTCCCCATCCGCCTAAATCAATTAATTCTGGTCCCCAAGTCATTACGTCTTTTGCTTTCATCCCGTATTTGTTGATCATGTTGCCAAACCATTCTTTTCCAGCTTTTTTAGCACTGTAATATATGATTTTTTCTTGATTTGTTTTTTTTAGTTCGGTATATAGGCTAACTTCTGTACTAAGGGGGTTTAATACTACGTTGTTGTCGAAAATTTTTACTTCCCCTGCGTTAATGATCATTTGTTTATGCATCATTAGCCTAGTTAAAGTAGAGAACATTATACCACGTCCTTTTGTATTTCTATTCCCGCTTTGAGGTCATAGCCTATGTAATCTTTTTCATGGTTGCTATATCTCATTTTTCTTATTTGTATGCTTCTAAATTGGGTTAAGCCTACTCCTAAGTAGTTCAGTATTATCACGCCGTCGCTTAGGAATTCGCTGACTCCGTCTGCGGAGAGGTAGTCGCCTTTTTCGGGTAGTTCGCTTGTTAGTAGGGCGGTGGTTTTGGTGTTTTTGATTTCTGATAGGAATGCCATCATTATTTTTCGCTTTAACAAGTTTTCAGTCAAGTTTTCTGGCAGGACTTTGTCTGATATAGTGGGGGACATTGTTCCGCGTTGCATGTATAGTTGTCTAGCAAAGTCAGTGCTGGCAGTAAAGTCAGATAAAGTGTTTAGTGAGTCAATGACTAGTCGGTTGGGTTTAAAGTCTTGTATTGAGTCTTTGATTTTTTTGAAAACAAAGTCTTCCCTAATGATATCAATGTATACTACTCGAAGCAGGTTTTTGTCTACTAGTTCCTGCAAGTTCCAGCCGTATTGTTCTCCTTGCTTGCTTAAGTCAGCTAGGTTTTGTTCTGTTGAAATGTATAATCCTTTTTCTCCTTTCTTAGCACCGTTAACTAAGTACTGCAAGCAAAGCGTTGACTTACCCGTACCAGCGCCTCCAGAGATTAACACTAAGTTGTTTTCCGGAATCCCGCCGTTTAAGGCTTCATCCAAACCAGGAATACCAAAAGGAATCTTATTAACAGGCATCTAAACTACTACGAAACAAGCCTTTTTAGCGGTTTTGAATCTTCAGTTTTTAGTTATTGTTTTGGTTTGTCCGAACCTGGTTTTTTGTAGTCTTAATTGCTTGTAGTAAGGATCTGTTGATAATTCGCCTTCGAATAGTGAAATACTCCAGTCGTAAGTTCCTTGGGCTATTTGGTTGTAGTATGTTTGGTTGAATTGGTAGTAGTTTCCTTGATATCCTGCTTGTCCGGGGATACCTTCACTGCTTGTCTTGTAAGGAAATACTAAGTAACAATTAGCTGGAAGCGGTTCGCTCAAACAAGTATTTTGACTTCCAGTTAAGCCTTGCAGTTTGATTATTAAGTAGTCTGGCTTTCCTCCTAGTTCTAAGCCGTTTACTGCAGCGTCGTGTCTTGAAGCATTCCATTCTAGCTTGGTATTGGTGGTTAGTGTTTGTGATTGCGGGCCTAGTGTTTCTGGAATCATTGTTTTATTAAAGCTAAACCAAGTGTCAGAGTATTCGTGCCAGGCGCAGTTTGTTGGACTCGCGCCAATGCACGCGCCTATTCTCCACTCGTAAAATCCGTCTGCTTGCTTGTCCATTTGTGTGGCAGGAATTGGTAGGGAAATGTTTCCTGAAGCAGATTGGTTGGTGTAAGTAACGTTAGGATAGTCGAAAGAGTTAGCGTAAGGCCCGTTGTATTTTACTGATACTGAATAGTTTTTAGCGTTTGAAATTCTTTCCCAAACAAAGTACAACGCTCCAAAAGAGTCTAGTTTGCCGTTAACGCTTGGGTTGGTGGGTTTGCCTTTATAGTCTGGGCTTACTGGACCGGGAACTAGCGAGTTGTTGACTGTTATACTAATGGTTTTTAGCGTGGTTGCTTGTCCATCGCTAGCTCCAAAGGTAACGCTGTAAGTTCCTGCATCAATTAGTCTGGGCGTCCATTCAAACAAGCCGGTAGTGGAATTAAGCGCGTAAGTGCTTGGTAGTGCCGTGTTTGCGTTTGATGAATAGTTTACTGCGTCTCCGTCAGCGTCTGTAGCTGTTAGTTGGATGGTTAGCTTGTTGTTTTCTTCTATTTGTTTGTTTCCGGGGTCGGTTAATGCTGGTGCCCGATTAACATTTTTTACCGTAATGTTTATTGTTTCACTATCTGTTAACGATCCGTCGGTGACGTTAAACAACACGTTGTATATTCCTGCGTCTTCAAAAGTCGGCGTCCAAACTAGTTTTCCCGTACTAGTGTTGAATGAGAACGCGCTTGGTAATTTTGTAAACGCGTTAGTTCCAAAAACTAGTTCGTCGTTGTCAGAGTCGGAAGCATTCAATTGAATCGTTAGGGTTTGGTTTTCGTTTACTGTTTTGTTTCCTATGCTTGATAGTATTGGCGCGTGGTTTTGAGTTGAGTTCACGGTTATTTTTACTACTTCAAAATCTTGGTCTTCTAAATCCGAAGCGTTGAATGAAACAAAATACGTTCCAGCTTCTCCTTGTGCAGGCGTCCACTTGAATAATCCCGTAGTCGAATTAAAGGAATAATTTGAAGGTAATACTTCGCTTGCGCTAGTCGAGTACGTTATTTCTTCCCCGTCCGCGTCTGACGCGTTTAATTGTATTTGAAGCAGTTGTTCCTCGTTTACGTTCTTGCTGCCGATAAGTTGAAGAATTGGAGGGCGGTTTTTGTTTAGTATCGTTAATTTTACTAGCCTAGAGTCTTTCAATAATCCATCGCTAGCATTTACTCTAACGAAGTAAGTTCCGGAATCATTGTAGGTAGTATTCCAAACTCCATCATTTCCAACCGGTGAGCTTATTTCAAAAGTTATCGGGTCTTCTTCCAAGTCGGTTGCTTGGGGATTGATTAAAACGACCTGAGTCTCGTTTACCGTAATGTCTTGTATTTCGCTTAATTCTGGAGCGTGGTTAGTCGTAATAACTCCAGAAACCGTTTTGTTCCTTCCTTCGTAGTAAATTACTGCCGTAAGAGAGTAAGCAATATTGCTTCGCTTTAATCCAGTGAATTCTTGTTCGTCAGAATTAACTCCTGGAATCAAGGTTTTTTGTACTGTTCTTTCTTCCACGTAGCTAGTCTTGTTGTATAAAAAGTAAGTAATATTAGCATTAATCGAATGGTCGAGCTTGTTGTCCAGTTTCAAAGTTGTAGTAGTCCTCTCGTTTTCAACTAGTTCAGGAATTTCTACCCAAGTTTTCAACAACAATGTTTCCAAATCAAAACTCTTAGTTGCTTTGGCTTCGTTTTTTTCAACGAACTCCAACTTATAGCTAGTGATTTTTTCTTCATCATCTGAGTCAAATTCCAACACTTGGCTAGTTTCGCCGTTGTATTGTTTTTGAGCAACGATTTCGTTTCCATTCTTCAAAACTAGTCTGCCACTAATACTGTTAGCGTTAAATTCTGTTCTTGCCGTATTACTGAACCTTGCTTCATCTAATTCTCCATGGAATTTGTAAATATCCGCGCTTTGCTTTCCTCCAAACCAAGTCGTTTGTCTCGGATCCGAGTATGCGACGCCCGTTAGTTCAGTGCTTTTTTCTTCAACTCCATCAATCCATTGCTTGAAAACAACTCCGTCATACGTCAATGCAACGTGATGCCATTCTCCATCCGCAATAATCCTGTCGCTAGTTAATGCGTACCCTGTTTGGTCGATGTTTATTTGAGTGTATGCTTTTCCTTCTGGGGTTATACCTAAGTAGTAATTACCACCCCATCCTTCTCTTGAAATAAACATTTCGTACGATTCAGGAATGTTTCCTATTTTTATGCGTGCTTCGACTGTGAAGTTCGTTTCAAAACCCAACTCGTTTTGAGTAAAGTTAGCATAAGAATTTGGTTCACTAAATGAAACGCCATTATCATAAACACCTTCTATAGAAAGCAAGTTTTGACCTATTCCATTAAAACCGTTTCCAGATGAATCTACTATTTCCTCAGTACCTTCTTCGTTGAAGTGGTACAGCGCGACAGTGTTTTCGTCTGGTTCGTATTCTCCTGTAGAATTACTCAAGAAACCAACTAGTTCCAATTGCGCAGTCAAATTAACTTGAGTGCTAGGCAAGACTGGATTGGCGTAGTCTAGTGTTTTTATTAAAACCGGCGAATAAGGCAAGTACTCAATCCTATACACTAAACTTCTATACAACTTGAATCGTCCTTCTTCACAATTAACTACTTCCACCGGGTTTACGTCTACTATCGTGGACGAATCGTCTTCAATGACTGCGCCAGTAAAGTTTATTCCTGCTTGAGTAGCGTTTGAAGAACAAAGCCTATCTATTAATTGCGTTCCGTTCCATGAAGGAATATTCAAATCTAAATCGATTGGATTGGTTTTGGAAGTTACTGTAATGTTTACTATGATTGTTTTTTCTGGAAACTTTGAAATAATCGTCTTGACCGGTAACGGCAATTCTAAAAACTCGCTTCTTAATGCGGTTCCGTTAACTGTTAACAATGAATAATTATTGAAATCAATAATTTGGTAATTATTGAAGTCTAAACTAATTTCTTGAACTAAAGGTTCCGGTGAATCAAACAATATTTCTGCCTTTGTTCCCCTCACATCGCCATAAACATCGCTGCCCGTCACTATTGAGAAGCCCGTGGAATTAAAGTAAGTACTGCATTGTTTCTTCCAATCGCTTTCCAGTATTTGGGCGGGCATAGAATAGTTGACGCTAGTAGTGCCATACAAGAAGTATGACATTAACGCCAAGCCGCTGGGTTTTCCAGAACCCCAGTAATAATTATTCCTAGCTTCCCTGAATGCTTCACCAACGTTTTTGTCCCTAGTCAAATAACACATTAAAGCCAGCGTAAACTCTCGATTCTTTACTGATGTGGTAGCGATGCTAACAGAGTCCTGGCCCAACGCGCCAATAAACGACTTGTCTCCTGCTAAAGTATTAGGCAAGTACAATCCCCCATACTCCGCATCAGAAACAAATAATGGTTTTCTATTAGCAAAAGCATTTTTCACTATTACATCATTAGGTGTTAATTGTTGTCCTGCCCTGTTAACCAAAACCACTCCGTTGCTAGTTAAAACCCCGTTTGATTCTAATAAAAATAACTCGTTGTTAGCCCAATCATCAAACTCGTTCTTTAACTCATTCCAACTCCAACTACTAAAACTACCATCGCCATAAGAAAAACTGCCTGGAAAGCTTTGTTCGAACAACGCCTTATTCTGACAAACCTTGTTGCCCGGCTCGTTATTAGTAATCAAACAACCAAGACTCGGGTATTCGACTGTATAGTAAGTACCGTGCTGGAAAACCTTGTCCCCTTGGCTTAATTGCTGTTTTAACTCACTAATGCTGTCGCCAACAATCCTAGAAACCGCAGCCGACTCATACTGCGAAGACGCCGCTAAGACAAAACTCGAGCTAAGCAATGCGACAGCAAACAGTGCAAGACGCGAGTGTTTATTCATTTTTTATTCCTCGGTTTTTTTCAAATAAGTTGTATCTATTTTTGGAAGTCGCTTGACTTCTTGAGTAATATTGTTTATTGTAATCATAGTAGTTCCGCTGCTTTCTATTTCGAATTCAGGTATCGACATTTGTTCTCTTATTTTTTCGAATTCGCCTTCAGTAATTTTTTTTATTTCTAGTATTGTACTGGTAATCGGATACTCGTTTTTAGAGTATATCGCACCTAAAACGATTCTTCCCGTGATCATTTGTCCTTTTTTAAACTGCATTATGTTTCCTTCTAACGGATCTATTCTGATCAAAAACATCAATTCGCCTGCGTTTACTATTACTAATCCTTCTTCAGAATTGCTTATTTTTTTATATGCTGCTATTATTTCTCCCTGAAAAGAGTATACGCATTTATAGACTTGCGTTAAGTTTTTGTTTTTTGTATTTGCGAGCTCTAGTTTGGATGAAAAATAAGACGTAACGCCAAGAATTATTTTTTCTCCTTGTTTCCATAAGTGGCCGTCTTTATTTTTGCCGGGATATTCTCGCCAATTTAATTCTTGAACTTGTAATACGAGTTTATCTAACATTTTTTTACCTCTTTATATTCCGTTTTCTATTATTTCTATGACCAAGTTTTCGTTTCTAATATAGTTTTTAACATCCTCTGATACTGTACCTGCTGTTACTAATCTTACTTTATCTCCGAGTCCTTGTTTTCTTAATTCATCATATCTTTTGAGTTCGTCTTTTAATCTCGTATCTAGTTGTAAAAAGTTAGAGCTTTTTACTTCGTCTAAATATCTTTCTCCATTAAAGTCGTGTATTAAGTCTATTTCTTGTTTTATTCCCCCTGATCCTTGTAGATCCTGTGTTATGCCTAATATTGTACTCCCTGCTTTTTTCCTATTTGCGCCATGTCTTAGTTCGGTTAATTTTCCTAAATTTGATGGTTGGCTAGCTGTTTCTTTAATTAGTTTCTCTAAAAACAAATGGAAGTTAGGTGTAGCCTTTAGCGTTCCAATATCTTCCATTACTTTTTGATAGGCAAATTTTGGATTGTTTACTGCTTTTAATATTTTTTCAAGTTGTTTTGTTGCTTTTATGTCTAGTTTTAACAATCCTCTAGCAAAATCTTTACTCTCTTTAGCGAGTTTTTTAATTGGGCCCCCAGGAATTCCTGGTAATGCTATGAACAAGACGCTCATGCCACAGTAAGCTCCTCTTTCTTGGTCTAAAGAATGTCTTTGAACTAGTGTAGACCCAAAATGTCCACAATCATTAGCGAAACCACAAAAATCTCCTGCAATATCGAAAGGCGGTACTATCCCGACCAATTCACAAGCTTCTAGCGTGGTTTCTATGAACGTAATTGTTGATTCGTTTGTGTTGGAAAACATATCTTCTTGAATGATTACTCTGAACGATGCTACTATGTCTGGAGTGTTAGTAGACAATACTATGGCGTAATTCTTTCTTGCAAGTAAGTTGCTTGTACTTCCCCAAACGCTTCTTTCTATTGAAACCGAGTCTTGAATGTTGCCGAACCAAGGAACGCACTTGATGGCGTTATTATTTGAACGATCTCCGATCAAGACGAGTGTTTTTCCGGTTAATTGAGTCGTTTCACAAGTTACTTGACTTGATTTCAAGTCTGCAACAATAGTCGAGAAAGGATATTTTGCTCTAATAGTGTTCTTTAATGCAGTCAAGTTAGACTGCATGTCTGAACTCATCGAGTCAGGAACAACAAATTGTATTTGTTCGAAAGTAAACAAGTCATCTAGTTCGCTGAATGGCTTTTCAGACTTGGGAATAAGCGGAGTGTCGGAATAAATGTATTTTGTTTGAGGTCCTTGCAGTGTTTCAAACAAGTTAAACGAATTAGCTAAAGAAACATAGTCAATTCTATAGTGAGGCACGACGTAGTCGTCGCCGATAATGTCTATGCTAGTGCATTTTCCGCATTTTTGTTTAACAAAACTAGAAACGCTATTAGCGTAAGCGTTGTTGTCTGGAATACTTGGATTCAACGGGTCTTCATTATAAGAATAAATAGAATTGAAGGGATGGTTTTCCAAGTAGTCATTCAAGTCGTAAACAATAGTCTTCCTTGTTTGAGCTTTACTGAAGGCTAGTTCCAAAACACTCTTAGCTCCCGCAGCGTCATTATACCTCTCGGTTAACTTTTGCTTGTTAGTAACCATTAATCCCGCTGGATTACTTGTTACTTGAACGAAGGGACTGTTTACTGTTCCAAAACCACCCGAAGCACTGAATTGGTAAGCATTATTCGGCGCAGAGTAATCAATCAAAAACTTGCAGTAATTATTTCCAGACACTAATAACGCAGTTCCTTTGTTGCAAACGCCTGAAATTAGTTGAAGCCGGGAATCATCATAAGATATCGTAATAGGCTGGCTTTCTGGTGACGCTATGTTGATATTCAAATAATCTCCGGGTTGTTTGAATATATTAATATTATCCGCAGCGTCTTCTAAGAAAATAACCGGCCGACTAGCAGGATTTGGTGTAGGCGTAGGAGTACCAGAAGGCGTAGGCGTTGCAGTAGGAGTAGGCGTTCCTGTCGGTGTTGGAGTCGGAGTAGCCGTAGGTGTGGGTGTAGGCGTTGGGGTGGGGAAGTTATCGCATTGGAATTGAGTATTGCAGTAAGTACTGCAACAATTTAGAGTGCTTGTTCCTGGGAAACTGCATTCGCCTCCATTTTGAGTGCAACTTACGATTGGGTCTGAAAAAGATAATGGAGTGACTATTCCATTAAAGCCAGTTGATGGACAATACGTTAGCATTATTGCTTTATGGGTATAAGTTCCAATATCGGGCCAACCGTTTCCGCCTGGAACAAATTGTGAATTACTGAAAAAGGTTTGTCCTGGCGATATTTGGTATTCTTGAAATATTAATTGTTCTTGCAAAAACCCGTTGTTAGGCGATGGCCGATATAATTGGTGGTTAAGGTAAGCTGCAACCGTTATAGTATTAGTGTTTTTGAACTTGAAATTTACTGAGTTTAAGTTTTCATTACGATAAAAAAACGCTTTGGCTGGAGTTCCATCTGTTGGACTCATTGAACAACTTCCAAAGCCGCTTCCCGATGTTATAAAATATGAAGCGTTCGGCTCGTAGTCGTTGTTTTTTCCAACTACTTTTGCATAATAGTCTCCAGAAACAAATGCAAAACAATTTTCAGTAGCTCCTGTTCCGCTAGAACACGTTGCTACCAAGTTGTTACAGTTTGATGAATAAATTTCGATATCGTAGTCTTTATTGTGTGGAGGAATCATATTTATCCGCACTTGAAAAGTCATTGGCTGGTATCCGTGAAACCAGTCCACATCTCCGGGAGAGTCTATATGTTGATCATAAAAAAATTCTTCCCCACTTAATGCATTATGTACTGTTGTATCACAAAAATCGTCATCTGCGTCAGTGGCGATTAATGGCGTTAACAGTAAGACTAGTGCAATTATTGCGAATTTTTTCATTATTTCAATCTCCGAATAAAAACGCCCACCATGGCTTGTCGGTTTTTTCTATTTTTCCTGAATTGTTTATTGTTTTTTTAATTTCGTACTCTATTGGAAAACCAAAAAAGGTAGTTTTTCTTTTTTGAACTAACGTTATCTTCAATGGTTTGTCTTCTGTTTTTTGTTCTTCTTTATTTTTTAAGTCGATTTTATCTGCTGTTTTTTGAGTTATTGTTTGGGGTAATGGGTAGTTTGTGTTTAAGTATATTTTTACTCCTTGGTGGGTAGAAACTCTTTTTATTTTGTTGGCTTCAGAATTTGCGTAAATTGCTTCAGAATTAAATGATTCGATTGTGAACCCGTTTTCTGATAAAATGTTTCCCATTTTCTCTAAGCCTATTTCAGCAGGAAAAACTATTCTAGTGTGTATTATTTCGTTACCGTTTTCGAGCTCTGTTAAAATTAGTGCGAGCTGAGAGTCGACATTGTCATTATATGCTGGGTTTGGTGCAGTGTCTGTTTCATTTTCTTTATCATAGTTTTCGACGTTATACGTCCCGCTGTTTAAAGCGGTTTCAACTGCTTCTTTGTATGCTGAATATTCTAGTGCTCCGTTGATTATTATTTCATTAATGACTACGGTAGGGACTCCATATATTTTGTTTATTATTGCTTGGTTTTTATCGGACTCCATTTGAAGTTTTGTGCTAGTTGAAGAAACACATTCTTCAAATTGCTCGATGTTTAGGTTAATGTCGTTTGCATAGTTTTCTATTGCGTTGTTGTTTTGTTCTTGACCTATGGTTGCAAATATTTTTTCATTAAATTCTTCTTGTTTGTTTTGTTCTTTGGCGCAAATACTTGCTTTTGCTACTAGTTCAGCATTTGTATAAAGTTCGGGCACGGGGTAATTAATGAATTCTATTTCGATTAAGTCTCCATATTCTTGTTTTAGTGTTTTAAGTTTTTCATTAGTATCGAAAACAAACTTGCTCTGCAAGTCCCCGTAAAATTTTATTGTTACTTCTTCCGAAGGATTTGTTACTTGTACTTGTTTATTGCCTACGCGTTGAACTGGAATTGCTGGTACGCATGTTCCGCTATCGTCGCAAATAAATGATTCTGTCGACGTGCCAGGGCTAGGTGTTAGTGTTGTGGGGTTAAGTAATTCAGAATCTATTGCTTGCTTGTAGTCGTTAAAAGTTTTCATGCCGATTATTGTCTTGCTGTTAATTGATAGTGCCGGTACTCCTTGCACTCCTCTAGCGTTTGCATGAGCCCAGTCATCGTTTATTTTTTGCTTTTTTTCTCCAGAGTTTAGGCAGTTTTCAAACTGGTTCACGTTCAAACCAAACCATGCTGCAAACATTTTTGGAGATGAAGTATTAAGCCTTTCTCGATTAGCTAAACTTGCCCGCATAAACTCATTAAATTTACCTTGATCTCTAGCGCATTCACTAGCTTCGGCCAACCAAAAAGAATCTATTTTGCCAATAGGAGGAGTCATTATCGGGTAGTGTCTTATTTCTATTAAAATTCGGTTTCCATAATAGTTTTGCAATTCGATTATTGTGGGTTGTATTTGTTCTACTGGATAGCTTTGTAAATCAACGTATTCCGTAACCAGTAACGTTGCCTGTAATGTTCCCATCAAAAATACGAAAAGCATTATTGTTTGTTTAATCATGTTTTATTTCCTCCTTTTAGGGTCTTCTTGGAAAGTCCCAAATTACTTTGTTTTTTTGTACTGCTATCTTCCAAGTAACATTTTTTGAATCTATCGAATCACTAACTATTACGCTTATCTGATGTCTGCCTGCCAAATCTTTTGAATAAGTAAAGCTGTATTTCGGACCGTTTGAGTCTACTGGTTTGTCGTCAAAAAACCAGTCGTAGTACAATTCATCTCCATCCGGGTCGTCTGCAGTTATGCTAAAGGTGTAATTTCGATCTATTAGTAGTGTGATATTAGGGTTATTGTTTGGATTAGTGTATAGTATAATTGGCGGACGGTTTATTTTACACTGGAAGGTGCAGCCCTTTGTAGTTTCGTCATTCCAGTTGTTTGGGGTGTTGCAAGTATTATTGACGCCAATGGCGCCTGAAGTTTCGTTATTTATGTCTATTTTATTGTAACATAAGATATTTTTGTTTGCGGTTAATTTTTCGTTTATTGCTAACGCAGTTATTCCTTTTTCACAAGATATTATTTTATTTTCGGTTAAACTCGCGTTTTTCGTGTCTGTCAAGGTTATTCCGTCATAATTTATTTTTTTAATGCTGTTGTTTTTGATGACTATGTTTTCTCCTTTCAAGTATATTCCGGAATATTTTAAATCAAAAAGAGTGTTATCTTCTATTAGACTGTTTTTTATTGTTCCCCCTATGCCCATGGCAGTATTAATTATTTTGTTGTTTTTTATAGAACTATTAGTGTTTATTGCTTGCGTAATTGTTTCTACTAAGTTTATGCCAATGCTGACGTTTTCTAAATAGTTTCCTTCGATTATCGTGTTATTAGTTGCGACTATGTATATTCCTTGATTGCTGTGGTTACTAATCTGCCCATCTGTTATCGTGTTTTGAGTTATGATTATTTGGTTACTGGTTTGTATGTTTATTGCAAAATCGTTTTTAGTTATTGCGTTTTTTGTTAACTCGATACTTGTTGAATTAATTAGGTATATGGCATTTCCTTGGGATTCAAATAAACAATTTGTAATCGTTACGTTTGATTTCTGATCTATTTTTATTCCTATCCCGTTTCCATGTGTAAACGTTCCAAGAATGTTGCTGTTGCAGTTTAGTTCTAGATTGTTATTTCCTATTGTTAATGCAGTTCCGTTGCACGTCAAACTTTTAGTTAGGACAGTCGAGTTCATTATCACGTCCCCGCAGTTGCAGGGAGTAGTACCTCCACAAAACCCTGCGGTTACATTAGTAGAGACAAAAAGTATAAACAAAATTAAGATTTTCTTATCCAATGCCCCCCTCACCTTAACAGTATCTGTTTTTAGCGTGATTTAATACTGTGGTTGATTTCTAATCAACAAAAAGTTTATTTTCTAGTAGGGGGGCGAGGTGGGGTAAGTGCCAGGGGTACTCCCCGGGGCTTACTTGAAGACGTTTTCGATTTTGTGGACGGTCATGCCTTTTTCGTTGATTTCCATTGGGTGGATGTTTGTTGAATGCTTTGTTCCGCGCATTTTTCTTATGTACATTGTTCTTACTTCGCTTGAACCTATGCCTAGGAAGTTTAGTAGTAAGACTCCGTCGGCTACGTATTCTTCGACTGCGTATTTGCTGAATGTTAGGCTTCTTCCTGATCCGATGGATTGTTCTTCGATTTCTGAAGTGATTAAAGTAGTCAAACCAGCTCGGGATAGGATGTAGGATAGTTTTAGGATTGTTTTGCGGATGTCTCCTTCGCGTTCTAGTTGTTGGCCCATTGCGGGTATTGAGTCAATGACTAGTCGCTTTGCTCCGACTCGACGGCATAGCGTCAAGATGTCGATTAAGACTTTGTCCATGTCTAGTTGTCCGGGTAGTAGCGCGTTTTCTTCTTCTGATGGTGCTCCGGCTCTAGCTGAAGTGGCGTCTAGTATGGTGAAGAGTCCTTTTTGTTCTAGTGCGTTTAAGTTCCATCCGAAGCGGAGCATGTCTTGGCGTATTTTGTGTGGTGTTTCGTCAAATGAAACTAGTACTCCGGGTTCGCCTTGTTCGATGGCGCCTTTGACTAGGAATTGGGTGCAGAAAATGCTTTTGCCTGTTCCGCATGCGCCGGATATTAGGATTGTTCTTCCGCGGGGAAAGCCTCCTTCTAGTAAGTCGTCTAGTCCGTATATTCCGGTTGCTGCTCGTTCGATTGGTTGTACGTCCATTTTAGATCTTTCTTACTTTGTCGATGAATTTTTTCTCCATTTTAACTGTTTCGTTGATTAATGTCTTGACTGAGTGTTTTCCGTTCAAGATTTTTTCGTGTAGTTTGATTTGTTCGTGAATGTGTGACTTCCACTCGTCTAGCAAGCGGTCTAGTTTCATTCCCCATTGTTTTTCTGCGTCAATGATTTTTCGAGCTACCTTTTTGGTTGTTGTTTTTTTGTGTTTTGTTGTTTTTTTAGTCATTTTTTTCATGTTTAAAGCATCACCTTCGTGTGTTATTACGTTCTGGCTTTATTAAAAACTATTCTTGCGGCAAGTGAAATGCTTAAAAACGACTTTCGTCAAGATTATTTTCTGTTTATACTTTTGTGAGAGTGGTTGTTGAGTGGTTAAAGAAATTATATTAACTAAATACGAGCAGGCTAGAATAGTCGGTGCACGCGCGCTTCAATTAGCTATGGGTGCTCCTCCGTTGGTAAAAGTTCCAGTTGGAATGATTAACGCTGTTTATTTAGCGCAATTAGAGTTCGAGAAGAAAGTTATTCCTTTAGTTGTATACCGCGGAAACTAAAGTTTTATCCTATTACTCTTCCTTTTGGTATTTCTTCTGTTGTTTTCATTAATTCTTTAACTTCGTTGTTGTTTCTTAGTGCAGAGTATAGGGTGTTGCTTATTTTTTGTTTCAGTCTGTTTCTTCCGGTTTCTTGTCTGCTTCTGATGATTCCGAATTTAGCTTTTCTTTTCAAAGCGTCTACTCCGTGGTAGTCGATTAGTGCTTCAGCCATCAAGTTGGCGGCGGCTCTAGCGTGTTTGTCGCTGGTTTTTAGTCTACTTAGTTCTCGCCTTATTTTGTCTGGGTATTTCATTGCTAGTCCGTATGCTAGGTTGTTTAAGTGTTCGGGGTTAAGGTGAGTGGTTAGTGCTTGCATTGCTTCTCGTGCTTTAGTGTGCCAGTCTTCTAGTTCTGCTTTTTCTCTTCCTCTCGCGAGAGGCTTCCAGATTAATAGTTGTCTTGGTAGTCTTATTTTGTTTCTTGTTTGGTCTCCTAGTGAAGCGTGTAGTGGGTGGGGAGTGTATCCTCCTTTTTGTATGAATAAGTGTTTTTCTGGCTCGTTTGGGCTTATGGCGTGGCCTATTGCGCTAGTGCTTTTTCTATCGATAGCTGCGTTTTCAATCCAGTTCATTAGTTCAGTAGCTATTCCTGCGTGCCTCCAGTTTGGGTGTACGGCTATGTTTTCTAAGTAGTAAGCGTTACCGAACCAGTTAGGCCTAGGGGTATCCGAAGTAGTGCTTCTCATTATGTTGCTTAATTCTGCAGTGGTTCTTTTAATCGCTCGTCCTGAAACCATTCCTATTATTTTTCCTTGATGGTCTCTAGCTATGAAGACGTCGCTGTGGTTGAGTCGGTCTTTCAATGCTTTTTTGCTTATTCTGTTTTTTTTGTCAAAGCATAATTGTTCTAATTCGTGCAATTCGTCTAAATCGCTTGAAGTTGCTTTGCTTAGTTTTATTTTTTTTCCGTTTATTGTTTTTCTTTTTCTGACGGGCGTTGGTTTTGAAAGCGTTTTTTGCAAGCCGTGCCGGCTTATCAATAACAGCATTTCTTTTACTGGCAGGGTTATTTCAAATGCGTCTTGATGGGGGTCTTTTTTTATTGCCCCGTTTTTTTCTTCAACGTCTCTAATTAGGTTTAAGTGTTGAATGTGTTTCGGTGTTTCAATGTGGGGTAGGGTAAAGCGCCGAGTGATTGTCGCCATATTAGATTTTTGTAGTATTTGGTACTTTAAAGTAGTCTTTCTTTAACGGCACGCAGAAATATGTTTTAGTCTTTACGTTTGGTATTCTGTATATTTTGTGAACTACTCCTTGAACGTCATCCAAGTTTTTAACTCTAAAGAATATTAGTAATTCAAATTCTCCTGAAGTAGCGTATATATCGAACACTTCCGGAACGTCTATTATTTGTTTTACTACTTCATCATATTCCGTGCCGGGAACGTTGACGATTATTACGCCTTCTAATCCGAATCCTAGTTTTTTGTAGCTTGTTTTAACCGTGTATTGTTGTATTACTTGGTTTTTTTCTAGTTTTTTTACTCGATTCATTACTGTAACTGGCGAAATGCCTAGTTTCTTGCCTATTTTTCTAAAGCTTTGCTTAGCGTTTTCCCTCAATAATGCAAGAATGTCCAAATCCACCGAGTCAAGCTTATCAAAAACAATGTTTTTATCGCTTTTTTCAGTATTTTTGTTTAGTTTTTCTGTTTTTTTGTTCATTTTTGTTAAGTATTTTGGTGTTAAGTTTTATTAACGTGTTTATAGCGTTACCTTCTAGAGACGAAAAAATTTGGCAACCCCAGGGAGGCCCTAATCGTAACCTAGGGCCTCATTCGTATCTTAGTGCTTGTATTGCTGGCAAGCGTGACGCGTTTCTTGCAGGTACTGCGCCGGATATTGTTCCAATTATTAGTGCAAACAATAATCCTGTAGTAATTAGTTCTAGACTAATTTTTGCAGGCACGCCGACTAGTTTTAATAGTAATAAAATGAGTACTGAAAAGACTACTCCGATTAATCCTCCGACTAGGCCGATTAAGGCGGATTCTATCAAGAACATTTTTAGGATCGTGTCGTTGTTTGCGCCGATTGCTTTTAGTATTCCTATTTCTCTAGTGCGTTCCAATACGCTGGTGAACATTGAGTTAGCGACTCCAATGCCGCCAACGATTAGTGAAATTATTGCGACGCCTCCAACGAATGTTGTTAACAACCCGAGGATTTGTCCGAATTGTTCTTCTACTAACGCGGCGGTAAATACTGTAAAGTCTTCTTCTCCTTCTTTGACGCGGTGAGTGTTGCGTAATTCTCGTTTGATTCGGTCTCCGACTATTTCTGGCGATACCGTTTCTTGACTAATGGCTAGTATTCCTGAGTACTCGTTTCTGCCTGCTCCGGTTATTTCTCGCAAAGCATCAATGTTTATGACTATGTCGTCGTCTCTACCGAATCCTCCTTCGCCTACTTTTGAAGTAATTCCAACGACTTTGAAGTCGTGGCCGTTTATTGAAATAGTGTTTCCTACTTTGATTTTGTCGTCAAAAAACTCGTTGGCAATATTATAGCCAATTACTGCGCTTGATTTATCGCTTGATCCAAAAAATCCGCCTGAGTCGTAGCCGGTTGTAATTGATTTTCCGTAATTAGGTTGCACTCCGCTTACTGACAACGTGGCTTTTTCTTTCTTGTATTGTACTTCCATGCTGTTTCCGAATAATATTCCGGATGCGAAGTCTACTCCTTGTACTCGGTTTATAGCGTCTAAGTCGCGTTGAGTTACTTGTCCTGCTAGTGCTGGCGCTGAACCTCCGAATCCCGCGCTTGTTCCAACGTTTCCGGGTATAATGAATGCGTAGTTAGTTCCTAACACTTTGAAACTGTCTTGAACACTGTCGCCCAGTCCTTGAGCTATGCCGATTAATAGTACGATTGCGGCTACGCCAATAACTATTCCTAACACTGTCAGCCAACTGCGTAATCGCTTGTGGCGAATGTTTTTCAAACCGTATTCAAACAAATCCTTATACATTTTTTTTTCACTCGTAACGCAATGCTTGTATTGGAGGCATGCGTGCAGCGTTTCTTGCGGGATAGTATCCGGAAAGCATTCCAATGCCTATTGAAAAGATTAATGCGAATAATGCTACGCCTATTGACACTCCGCTGGATACTCCAAACGCGCTTATAGCAAAACTAGCTAGTACTGCTAGAAATATTCCAATCAATCCGCCGATTAAACCAATAATGCCTGCTTCAGTTAAGAACAATTGAAGCACTTCCTTGTTGCTTGCGCCAATGGCTTTTAGTATTCCTATTTCTCTAGTGCGTTCTAGTACGTTGGTAAACATTGAGTTGGCTATTCCGACTCCGCCTACTAGTAGTGAAATAGCTGCTACTCCTCCCAAGAATAACGTTAACAATCCAGTGATTTGTCCTACTTGTTGAGCGATTGATTCGGCTGTTAGTACTGTAAAGTCTTCATCGCCTTTCTTTACTTTATGCAGGCTTCGCAAGCGATCAGATATTTTTTCGCTCATTTCGCTTGGTGGAGTTTTTCCGTCAGTCAATGCGAGAATGCTGGATACTCTGTTTTTGTCGAACGAGTCTCCTGCTATTAATCTAGCGGCTCTCTCGTCTAAAAATATTGAATCGTCTACGTTGTTTCCGCCTTGGCCGAATGAATTCAACACGCCGGTTACTCTGAATGTTTTGTCTTTAATTGTTAACGGAGTGCCTACTTTGATTTCTTCATCAAACAAGTCTGTAGCAATATTGTGACCAATAACTATTCCAGACGCGTCTCCGTCTTCAATGAACCGGCCTTTTTCTAATCCGATGGTTAAGAATTTTTTGTAAGCAGAGGGAGTAACTCCGATTACGTTGGTGTTGACTACTTCTTTTTTGTATTCGACAGGAGTAAAACTCAAGACTATGTTTTTGGAAACATCAGTTACACCTTCTACTCTAGCTATTGCTTCAGCGTCTCTTACAGTCAAGATTCCTTTAAGCTTAGGTGGCCCGAATTGAAACGCAGAGCCAATATTCAAGCTGCCTGGAGCAATAGCTACGTAATTGCTTCCAAGCTTGTCTAGGCTAGCTTGAATGTCGCCTTGAATTCCTTGTGCGAGGGAAATCATTATTACTACTGAGGCTATGCCTATGACTATTCCTAGGATAGTCAGCCAGCTTCGTAGTTGGCGGTGCTTCATTCCCTTGATTGTGTAAGCAATCAAGTCCTTGTTGTTCATTTTGCTTGTTTTTTCTTGAAGAAGCGCTTGTAGCCAAAGTATCCTAGTCCTGCTAGAACTATTAATCCAATGACTAGGATTGTTCCGTCAGTTCCTTGTGGTTGAGTTAACGCAGCTACTTGAGGCGTTAAGACTTGGTATTCTACTGGTATTTCCAAGATTTTTTCTTCATTTAATGAATCCTTGTAGTAAGCCAACACGTTCAAGTAATACGTTCCTGGTTGAGTGCCTGGCTTCAAGTACATTTGCTTGTCTATGGTAGCTTCGTCATCCAAGTTTAGAGTTCCAATATAGCTTTGTTTTTCTGACACTAAGTCGAATTCTTTTCCTTCAACGTTTATGGTCAAAGCGCGTATTGGAGTGTTTCCTGAATTAAATACTTTAAAGCTAAGCGTATACAAAGCACCTGCAGTCAATGGCTTGTCGCTGGATAGCGTGACGTTCAATCCAGAGTCTCCTCCGATTTCTAGCGCAGTGTCTAGCTCGATTGTTTTAGCTAGTCCGTTGTGGTTGTATGCTACTCTCAACGTAGAGGGTTGGAAGGTAATGAATGAATCTGATTTTACTGCGATATTGAATGGTACTAGTATTTTCTCGCCTGGTCTTATTGAAGTAATGATTTTTTCAGTGTTTTCTAAAGCAACAATTGAACTAGAATTGTATTCTAGAATTACTGCAACGTTTTCGATAGTTTCGCTGGCTTTGTTGTAAATCCAAGCATTGACTACTCCTTTAGTTCCAATGCTGAGTTTTTTTTCTTGAAGCAATTTAACTTCCAATTCTTGAGGTGGAGTAATCAACACTGGCTCGGTTTTGAGTGTTTGTTCGGTTGTTTTTCCGTTGACTAATTCGTATTGGATTAGCAACGGTACCTCGTAATAATTTGTTTTAATTCCGCTTTTTACTTTTACTTTAATGTTCCTGGTTAAAGTCGTTCCTGAAGCAATGCTTCCTAGGAATACTTCGTTCTCGTTTAATTCCACTTGGCTTGCTGAAGTAGTCTTCAATACTACGTTCTTGACATCGCTTCCTGAGTTGGATATGCTTAAATCAAAACTGAATTCGTCTCCTGAACTAACTTCTTTTTGTGAAGGAATTATAGAGTAATCAAATACTGGTTTTTGTTCTGAAATAATGAATGGTATAGAGAAAGTTTTAGTTTCAAAACCCGTCTTAGAATCGGTAGTACTGTAACTGACTTTAAGGAATGCTTGAGAGGTTCCTTCTTGAGCGTTTCCGCTAATAGTGAATGGTATTTTGATTGTTCCCTTCTGGTTTACTCCAAGCGTGCCGAGGGAATCAGTTTGAGTTCTCACGAACGCTCCAGAACTCTGCACTTGAATGTTGCTGTCGCTTGCTATTCCCACGTTTTCAAACGTTACTGTAAGCGTTCCAGACAATCCGGGCTGCAGCAAGGTTGGTTCTATTTGGTAATTAGTTACTTGGATGTTTGCAGCAACTAGTCCGACTACTAAAATTAAACTCAATAAATACTTGTTCATTCTTTCTTCCTCCTTTCTTCTTTTTCTACTACTCCGTCCTTCAAGTGAATCGTTCGCTTTACTATTGAAGCAACTCCCGGATCGTGTGTTACTATAATGATCGTTATACCTTCGTCATTTAGTTTCTTGAATAATTTCAGTATTTCCGCACCACTCTTTGAATCCAAGTTACCTGTGGGTTCATCCGCCAACAAGATTGCAGGATCATTAGCCAACGCCCGAGCAATCGCTACCCTCTGTCTCTGCCCGCCTGACAATTCTGAAGGCATGTGGTCGGCCCTATCTCCCAGTCCGACTTGTTCTAATAATTTTTTAGCCCTAGTTCGTCGTTCTTTCTCGCTTACACCATACAACATCATTGGCAACGCAACGTTGTCGGTAGTACTCAAAGTGGGTACGAGGAAAAATGATTGAAAAATAAAACCTATTTCCTTTCCCCTCAATCGAGCTAGTTCGTCTTCAGACGCGTGGCTTACTTGTTTTCCGCGAATAATCATTCTTCCACTGGTTGGAGAATCCAACAATCCTAAAATGCTCAACATCGTACTCTTACCTGAACCAGACGGACCCATTATTGCAACGAATTCTCCCTCGTTTACAGACAAGTCTACTCCGTCCAATGCTTTCACCGTCGAATCGCCCATTAAGTAGTGTTTCTTTACGTCTTCAAGCTTCAATACTTCCTTCAAACAAAACTCCTCATTTTACTTAGTAATTCTTTAACTATTTTGCTTCTCTTCTCGTGAGGCAACTTCATTAATTTATCTCTTAGCAACAAAAATTCTTCATGTTCTTCGCGAAAGTGGTTAACTTCTTCCTCGCTCCAGTTATGCAGTACTTGCATCAATAAAGGCATGCAACTACGCAAGTGCTCGTTCATTCTTGAAGAGAGTAGTTTTTTTTCTTTTTCTAGTTCTTTTTTTCCCTTTGCAGTAATTTCGTAAAAAACTTCCCCGCTTCTAGTAACCGTTGACTTGGTGAAACCATCGGCTTCAAGTTTTGATAGCAATGGGTAAATTGACCCAAAACTCGGCTTCCACTTGCCGCCCGTGTAAGAAAAAACTTTCTCAGCTAGTTGTTTTCCAGTAGTTTTTTCCCTGCTTAATACGCTTAATGCGAACAATTTTAATAATCCTTGTAATTCCTGCATATCGAAACCGCTTTATATCGATAACGATATGGCTTCGTTGGTATTTAAAGATTGTTTTAAACATTATTTACTAATGCAACAAATGAGTGCGATCGATTACTCGTTCGCAGTAAAAGAGTTATCTTCCTTAAGCGGCGCTTTCTTCGTAAAGCCTTACTTAGTTGATGCCGGCGTATATCGATTGAAGTTCAACTCGAAGACAATGGGTAACGTGAATGTATTAATTGAGCTGCCTAACCGGCTTAATTTCACTAAATACGTTGACGAATCGAATGAATCCGATGGTTTAGTAAAGTTCTTGCGAGAGTCTTTGGAAAATGCGCGAGTGAAATCAATCAAGCAATTAAACGAGGACAGAGTGGTTTGTTTTTGTTTCGAGAAGAAGGAGGAATTCAATTTAGTTTTCGAATTATTCGGCAAAGGAAACGCTTTGCTTTGCGATTCTGAAATGAAAATACTTAGAGTAATAACTAAAGCAGAGTATTCTGCTAGAACCCTGAAGAGGGGGGAAGTTTATGCTTTGCCTCCTCAAGAAAAACAATCTCCTTTCACAGTAAAAGAAATTCCTGCACCGGAAAAAGAAGGCAAGATAGTTTCGTGGCTGGCTAAAAACGTTAACTTGTCTCCTTTTTACTTGGAGGAAGCAGTAACTCGCGCGGGTTATTCTTTAGACGCTACTACTACCGAGGCAGATTTTTCCAAGATTGCTAGGGAAATAAAAAAAATGGTTTCAGAAGCAAAACCGTTCGTTTACTATAATGAAGGCAAGCCTGTCGCGTTTAGTTTTTGTGAACTAAAAAAATTGAGTTTTGAGAAAAAAGAGTTTTCTTCATTTTCTGAAGCTTTAGACGAGTATTACTTTAACGCTGAAAAAACTATTTCAAAAACTCGAGGCGTAGAAAAAACGTTGGGTCAAATAAACCAGCAAAAAACCTTGCTGCAAGAATTCGAGTCTCAAGCTGACGAATTAAACCAAGCCGGCAACTGGGTTTATGAAAACTCTGAGTTTGTAGAGAAATTATTCAAAGAAATAACTTCTCGCCAAGCTAAGGGCTTGAAAAATAAAGAAATAGAGGAAGAGTTGAACCAACTCTTGCAGAAAAAAGGCTTGTCCTTGAAATTCAAGGATTACAAGACTATTATCTTGGAAAAATAGGTTTTTGGGATTAAAGCCTTTGTTAAAGGCTTTAGAAGAATCCGCCCTTGCTTGATGAATCGTCGCTTGCTAGTCCGCGCCTGTCGACTACCATTACGTCTTTTACGTCTAGTACTGCCGAGTAAGGGACCATCAAGTAACCGCCGCCTGCTTGCTTCGTGCGTGAAGCCCAACTAGATTCTGGGTTTGGCTCTACTAGCACGCTTTCTAGCTTGCCGTTCAACTCGTTTAAGTACAAGTCAATAATCCTGCCCAACTCTTCTCCGTCGGTAGTAATAACTCTCTTTCCAGCCAATTGCTTGGCGATAGCGTATTTAACCATTTTTTTTCGTCACACTCTCCTTCAAACAAGTAAAAAAGACTCTTATGTTTTTAAAAAAAGCAAATTAATAACTCTTTTCGTCACTAGTATTACTTTTAAAATGGAACAATTAATTTCAAAACACTTCGGAATAGACTTAAACAACTTTGTTTACTCGCATACTAGCCATAATTCGCCCGAAAAGAAGGTTTTAGTCCACTTCGTTCCTAGAAGCGTTTTCTCGCCAGACAAGATTGATGACTTTATCGATTCATTAAAAAGTAATCCGTCTTTTACGCACCTTCCTTCTAGGTCGGATATTTTCGTCCACGAAAACGGCGGCCGAATATTTAAGTATCAACACTTGTACAAAAAAGGAGAGACTTCGTTAGTTGCTGAAGTCTATAACGAAGACAGTCCGGAATTGTATAAACAATTATTATCTTTCAAGAAAGCTAAAAGCAAGCCTGCTTTGAAAGCACCAGCAAGAAAGCCTGATAGAGTGAATTTTTTTGCTAGAGATAGTGCAGGAAGATTTGGTGCTAGGCGCAGAATGAAGCGTCAACAAAAACCATAAGCTAAAAAACGTTTTTTGATTAATACAAAAGGTGCATTTATAATGAAAGTTAAAGATGAAGTAATGAAAATGATTGAACTCTTGTCAAAAGCAGGATTCAAGCCAGTTGATGCTGTTTTTGAAGGAGCAGTAGGCGTAAAAGAAGACACTACTCTAGACTTTATGGACAAACTAAACGACTCAAACCTAGTTTCAGGAGTTATTCGAGTTATTTACACTGGAGAAGGAGACCAAGTTCGTTTTATTGAAATCCCAGTCGGCCAACAGGGACAACAACAAATCGAGCAAGAAATTACTGGCGGACAGTAAGCTTTTTCTTTCCTTTTCCTCCTTATTTGGTTAATGGAGGCAGTTTTTTGACGCTTTTGAGGGCGCAGTTTTTAGATCCTCAAACGCAAGTCCTGGCGGCAGGATTTATTGCCGTACTAATTGGTTTTCTTCTTGACTCCGACGAGTGGTTTTTAGTGGGTTTAGTTATCGCCTTAGTCGGAGCAGTCTGGTTTATTTTCAGGAAAAACTAGACGTTGAACAATATTCTCAAGAAGCTTCTCAATCCCGGACCGAAGCCGACTATTGTAATGATTAATGCAATGAATGTTTTTTGCTCGCCTTCTTTTTCTTGCTGCAAGAAGTAAATCGCGGCTAGAGCAAAAACCGTCTTCAACGCTAGGAATCCTAAAGCAGTTCCGGCTAGTGAAATAACTGCGTTCCCGACTACGTGTTGTTCGGCATAGTTTTTGAAATCAATGCCGTAAAAAGCTGCTGCACCATCGAGAACTTGTCCGAATAATAATGCTTTGTCTATGTTGGAAAGTTTTTTCTTGAACGCTTTTTCCCAACCCCAACCGGCAACTAGTATTATTGCTATAGTTATTGCTAGCACGATTAAGACGTCGAATTGAATCTTGCTAGCGATTGTTAATAATGGAAGGAATGCTAGAATGCTTAAACCGATTCCAATGTTTCTAAGCGTAATCATTGGCTTGCTTGTCCTGAGGGAAGCGTATAGTGAAAGCATTAGTGCTGCGAAAGTAAACACGTAAATTCCAGGCGTTACTAGTAAAAACAAAGGAACGCCAAGCAAGTCGAAGCTTCTTGGAAGTATTTCTGAATCGACTATTACTCTGACTATTGCTCCAAACGAAACGAATGAAAGAATTGCGAAAAAGAATTCATCGTCGTACTTGACGCCCAGCTTCTTCAAGTGTTTGTATAACACCCAAACCGTTACTAACGCAAGCACTGCAAATGTTATTGTATTCACTGCGTTGTAAGGCGGGTAAACGTCAGGATACTGCAAGGGGTTCAAGAAGTATTCTTGAATAAAGTCAGTCATTTCTAATGAATATTTATTCTCTCTCTAAATAAAGTTTGTTTATAATGAAGGCAGTAAAAACTCGTTTGTTGAATGCGGAAGAAACAAAGAAAAAACTACGCGAACTAGGCGTTTTGATTAATGGAGTTTCTGCAAAAAGAGAAGGGAGCTTTGTTTATTTTCCCGTTTCAAAAAACATTCCAGGCTTTACTGTAGTAAACAAAGTTTTTTCAAAACCAGTTCGAATTGATTTCCAAAAAGAATTAAGCAAAATACTATCAAAAAAAGAATTATCCGAGTTTATTTCATCCTTCGATACTGTTGGAGACATTGCGTTAATAGAAATTCCTTCTTCTTTAGATGGGAAAAAGAAGAAAATAGCCGAATTATTGTTGAAAACAAACAAGTCCCTGCGAACTATATTGCGCAAGAAATCTGCTTTTTTGGGAGAGTATCGCGTTAAGGAATTAGAATTCTTGGCTGGGGAGAGAAAAACTACTGCGTTATACAAAGAAGCAGGCGCAGTAATGAATGTAGACTTGTCTAATTCTTATTTTTCTTCTAGGCTGGCTTTTGAAAGACTGCGAATAGCCAAGCAATTAAAACCCGGCGAGAAAATCCTCGCTTTATTCGCTGGAGTCGGACCGTTTCCGCTAGTGTTCTTCAAGCAACAAAAAAAACTTGACATTGTCGCGATAGAATTGAATCCCAATGCAGTCAAGCAATTGAAAGAAAATGTTGCCTTAAACAAAGCCGAGAAATCAATTACCGTTATCGAGGGAGACGTCAATGAAGTATTGAAAGACTACAAAAATTGGGCTGACCGAGTAGTAATGCCCTTGCCGCATACTTCAAAACTATTTTTAGATTCTGTTTTGCGAGCTGCAGCAAAAAACTGCATTATTCATTACTATGCTTTCAATTCATTCAACAAGAATCTTGCTCCTTTTGATGAAGTTCTTTCGGACATAAAGCAAGCTTGCGCTAGAAACAATAAAAAATGCAAAATATTAAACAAGAGAATTGCCCGACCTTATTCTGCTAGCTTGGTTCAAGTAGTAATTGATTTCAGCGTCCTTTGATTAAATTGATTAAACCATTGATTCTTCGGTCGACGTATTCGTGGTCGACTTTCTTTTGGTTTTCTACCGCGAATTTGTGAACGTCTTGTTTTAATCCTGCTACTTCTTCTTCTAGTGAAGAAATGCTTTTACGCAGGCTTCGCCTGGATTGCTCTACTTCAAAGCGGTAATTGCGAACGAGCATGAAAGTAGCGAACGTCATTAATATCGCTAAGCCTATCAAGAATGTTGCTTCGGGGGTAAGTAAGTCAGCCATGTCTTTTCACTTTGATTGCTTTATTCTTCAAGTACAATAATTCCGCAGTAGCTTCGGTTAGTTTTAATTCAACTTGCTTTATTGAAGCTTTAACGTCTTGTTCTTTGCCTACTGCTTTCAATGATTTTCTAGCGTCACTTATTACGTCTTTCAGTTCTTTAGCTCTTTCCCTTAATTGCTGGAAGTAAACTTCATCCTTGTGGCCGTAATGCCTCACGAAGAAAACCGCAAATAAGTTAACGATAGTAACTGGTACGAATAACAAAAACGCTAGCGTGGTCAAATCCATTTTGATATATTAAACAATAGTGGGTTAAAAAAGTTTTTTTGTGAAAAAACCCGCTTGAAATCCCCTTGTATTGGGCGCTTGCTTTCTAAAAACAGCGGGTTTCTTCAAAGTAAGGCGAGTTGAATTACTGGAACCGTGTCCTGTGTAAATAAGTAATTCTACTATAATCTCGCAAAACAAATTGCATTTTGAATAAAAAAATTTCTTAAAAAAAAGTTTTTCTTATCTTTTGATTAAACTTTTCTAAAAAGTTTAAAGGTGTAGCAGCAACGCGCTTTCCCGCCGTCAGGCAGTACCAGCAACGTCGTAAGAGGTCTTAACTTCCGTGTTCGGGATGGGAACGGGTGTGCCACCTCTCCTGTGGCCGCTAACTACAGTATAGTGCTAGTTTCAGTTTAAAAACCTAACTATTAGGTCATTCGAGTGTTGGTTTTAGTAGCTTTTGATGTTTTTGTCCAAAAAACTCGTTATTTTGGTTTATCGTTGGTTCTCCTTTTAGGCGCGCCTATTTTTATTGCCAACGCGCTTTTGAAGGGAATCGTTATTAGTAGTTTATTTCCGTAAGGCAGTATTGAAGTGTTGTTTCTAGAATAGCCGTGCGTTTGGGTGCCGATGCTTTTTCCCATCAATTTAAAGTCTTTTATTTTTTTTAGTTCTTCGTTTAAGGCTAGTTTTTTTAACGCGCTTTGAACGTGTTTTTCTGGCCCGCCTAGTGTTACTTCCATGTGAGTTGATTCTAAAGAGCCACCTTTAGGGTTTTTGCGTGTTGCTTTTAATCCCGTAAAGTTTACTCCGAAGTGGTCTTCTAAGTGACGTCTTAGTTCACTAACCCGGGATTTAACCATATTAGTAGTAAAGGATGAAAGGAAAGAAAAAGGTACCTTATTCGATTGGGTCTTGCATGAAGTCTCTTAGCAAGTCGACGGCTTTCTTGATTGATTTGCCGATTTGGGCTTCGCTTTTAGCTCCCGAGCAAATGACTTTTCCGTTCTTGAATAATAATAGAGTAGTTCCAATGTCTTTTAATCTCATAATTGCGCCAGGGAATTGTTCTGGTTCGTATTCTACGTTGTCAATTTCCATTGCGATGTTGAATAAGTCTAGTTCTACTTTCAAGTTAGCTGAAGCGACTATGTTTTCAACTTTAAAGCTAGTGTCAATTCTCTTGTTGTAACTTCCTTTCTTTTTTGTTGCTTTAGCCATTATTCCACCTTTTTTTAATTCGAGCTTTAAAAACTCTGTATTTAAATGTTTTGTTGGCGTTGGTTTAAAAAGATTTATATTCTCTGTTCCGCAAAATAATCTTCTCAATTACTCTAAGTTTTTTTAGGTTTACAAGGTGGTTTATTGTGAAGCGAAGTCATGGTGGATATTCTAAGCATAGTAGGAATTTGACTGCGGGAAAGAAAGTTACTGTAGCGAAGCGTCTTTTAGTCTTGAAATCAGGAGATAGGGTACGCATTAAGGTTGATCCTCGCCATATGGCTGGTCGAACTCAAATCTTGAGGTTTAACAACCGGCT
>JABWCK010000037.1 GCA_013360305.1 Microcaldota archaeon | reverse complement strand
ATTAGCTACTCCTTTAGGAATGTTTTTGCCTCGGTTTTTTCCAGGCGAACCAGTGTAATGAAACAGTTTTCCCTTGTGTTTTAGTACTCTGAATAATTCTTTGTAAAACTCTAGCGAGTATAATTCTCCTGCAAAACTAATGGTAGGCGGGTCATGCATTACTATGTCGAACTCGCTTGAAGGTAGTTCTTTTACTTCCGTAAAAGCGTCTCCGATTATTATTTTGATTAACGGGTTGTTGAATAATTTTTTTGAATCAACGTTTTCTTTAGCTAATTTCAATACGTTTTCGTCTAATTCAATGGTGGTAACTAGTGATTTTTGTTCACTTGCTTTAATCGCGGAATAACCCAAACCCGTGCATACGTCTAGCACTTTTCCTCTGCGTATTCTTAATTCATTGATCTTGTCTTCCGCATCCTGCAATGGAGTCTTGTCTTTAATTTGGTGCATGCGTACTCCGCTTATCTCGATAGTGCCGTTTTTTAACGAATAGTATTTTCCGTTATTGAAAAAACCCATAACAAAATAAAGGTGGTTCGGGTTTATTTTACTTAAAGAAAAAGAGGGATTTACTTGAAATTGTTTTTAATCGTTTTAGCCAGTTTATTGCTTTTAGGATGCACTTCTACAAATCCTACCGAGACAGCGTATCACGTTCACTCTGATTTCAAGGTGTATTTAAACAATCAAGCTTTTGATTTTTCTTTAGAAAAATACCAAACGCCTTACGTTTGCGGTGACGAGCATAAAGAATCAAATATTCACTTGCACGGGGGAAACGGGGAAGTAGTTCACGTTCATGACGAGCCAGCTACTTGGAAGGAGTTCTTCGAAAGCTTAGGAGGCCAGTTATCGAGCACGTGTTTTATCATGGATTCAGAAACTAGTTGTGGCGATTTAAGGTTTTTCGTCAACGGAGAAGAAGTATTCAACTTGCCTGAACGTGAAATAAACGACTTGGATAAAGTATTAATTACGTTAAACGCTTCACAAGAAGAATTATCTGCACAGCTTAATTCAATCACTAACTTTGCGTGTATTGAAAGCCGAAAATGCGATGTTCCTGAAGGATACGTCTTAGACAAGTGTTCTACTTAGTGGTGTCCATGCGAGTCATGCTTAGCGTGATCGTCATGCCCACCATGTCCTGCATGTGAGTCATGCGAATCATGTCCACCGTGGCCATGATCATCATGTCCTCCTCCGTGCGCGTCGTGTCCGCCACCGTGAGAATCATGATCACTATGTCCTGCGTGTGAATCATGTGATGCGTGTCCTGCATGTGAGTCGTGGCTTTCTATAGTTACGCCTGCTTTTGACTTGCCTCTAGCGTAGTAATAAAAAACGTATACTATTAAGCCGCTAACTATTCCTTCAATAGTAGCTATGAACGCGATTGTGGGTACAGCTAGTTCTGGGAACGTAATCGCAGTCAATCCTGCTATTAGTGTTCCTAAGTAGTAGTTAGTCATGTTTTCTTTCTTTTTCTTCAAGAAATTACTGATTATTTTGTACGCTGAATAAACTCCTGCTCCTATTACTGCTAAAACAAATATTTCTAAAACCATTTCAAAGCAATAAATACGTTCAATTATTAATAGTTTTATGCGCATTGTTTCCCTTGCACCCAGCAATACTGAAATCTTATTCGCTTTAGGCTGCGGGTCCGAAATCGTTGGAGTAAGCAACGTCTGCGACTATCCTGTTGACGTCTTTCAAATTCCTAAAGTGGGAGGCTGGATTAATCCTGATTGCAGGAAGATAATGAAGCTTCGCCCGGATATTGTTTTTACTTCCGGCTTCTTGCAACAACCCGTCGTCGACGAATTGCGTTTACTAGGCGCAGAAGTGTTCCACGTCGATCCTCGATCGTTGAAAGACGTTTTGCATTCATTCAAAGAAATAGGCGCCATGGTTTCTAAAAGAAAGCAAGCCAACGAATTAGTTAAAGAATTTAATTCCAAACTAAAAAAAGCTCGAAAACACTCTAAAAAAAGAGTTTTATGTTTGGAATGGTTGAAGCCTTTCATGGCGTCAGGCAATTGGGTGCCTGAACTGCTTGAAAAAATTAATTGCGAGTCTTTATTGAAAAAAGGCGAAATTAGTCGAGAATTCACTCCGCAAGAATTGAAAAACTTTAACCCAAACGCTATTGTTTTGAACGTTTGCGGAGCTGGTTACAAAGTAAACCCTGAACTAGTTTTGATTGATTCTTTTTTTGCTTCAACTCTCGCTGTAAAAAGAGGAAAAGTTTTCGTCTTGCACGATTCAATGCTCAACCGCCCCGGACCACGCCTAGCAGACGGCTTAGTCGAGTTAAGCAAGGCATTAAAATAATTGCTTGACTTAATTTGTTAAGAGGAGATTTTTACTTGGCTGGTCAAACTCGTGCAAAACCAATTGATCGTTTAAAACCTGTGAGTGAAGCGTTGAATGCTTTAAAAATTAAACACGAGTATGTTCCAGGAAAGCACGTTGTTGTTCCAGTAGTTCACGAAGACCACTTGGATGACTTGTCTAATGTTCTTTTTAGTTCTGCTACTGATAAAAAAGGAGAAAAAAAACAAAATTGGTTTAGGGACCAGTTTAATGACTGGCTTGGTGAGAGAAAATTAGAATACCAATTGTATGATGTAGAGGTTATGGATTTTAGGCCTAGGGCTTATTATTTCTCTACGGGTAAAGATTCTGCGCATACTCTTTCTATTGTTTCCGATAAAGATGTATTGAATGCGCATGCTCACGGTGTGCTTGGTTTGAAGGATCCTGTGTATAATGGAAAACCTTTAGCTGGTTCTACTAAAGAAGCATTGAGAGCTTTGATTGCTCACGATTTAAAGAAACACGGAGAGTTTTCAGTAAGTCGGTTTGGCAGGATAATTATTACTGCTCCTAAGGGAAGAAGTACTGATGCAGAATCGAGTGCGATCGCTAGAAGCCACTCTAAAGCGTATTCTCCTCGCAAACCTTTTTAAAGGCTTTGTTACATTATTATAGAGTGCGTGGGCTTGGTTTAGTTAATAGTTTATTTGCTTCCTAGCGCTCGCTTTCGAATTTTTATAGGGTGTTTAAAATTGGATTCGTCATTTCAGCATTTTTTGGTTCCGAAGGCAGTAAAATTGTCCGAGGATGAAGTAAGCGATTTATTGAAGAAGATGAATTGCACGATAAAGCAATTGCCTAGAGTTAAGAGCGACGACGCGTCGGTCAAGGAGTTAGGCGTTGAAGAAGGCGATGTAATCAAGTACGAGCGTGCTAGTTTGATTACGAACAAGGTAGAACCGTATTACCGAGTAGTAGTTGCATAAATTTTTTTTTCTTATTTCAAAAAAATTGAAAGGGTGAGTTGGGAATTGTCTTTCGCTGAAGTTACTAGAGCTTATTTACGTGATAATAGTGTTGTCAAGCAACACATTGAGAGTTTCAACAAGTTTTTTGAAAACGAAATGCAAGCTATTGTTGACACTCAAGCTACGATCGAGCCTCAAATTGAAGGTTATGTTATCAAGCTAGGCAAGATTCGTGCTGAAAAACCAATGGTTACTGAAGCCGATGGTTCTAGGAGAAAACTATTGCCTTCTGAAGCTAGGTTTAGGGACTTGTCTTATGCTTCTCCTTTGTTTTTGGAAATGACTCAAGTAGTCAACGGAGTCGAACGCAGAACTGAAGACGTGTTTATTGGGGAATTGCCAGTAATGTTGAAGTCTTCATTGTGTTATTTGAATGGATTAAACAGTCAAGAACTAGCCGAAGCTGGAGAAGACTCCATGGATTCGGGTGGTT
The DNA here is from genome assembly GCA_013360305.1 of Microcaldota archaeon. Lineage (GTDB taxonomy): Archaea > Micrarchaeota > Micrarchaeia > Norongarragalinales > Norongarragalinaceae > JABWCK01. The sequence continues at coordinate 3,412 of JABWCK010000037.1, read as the reverse complement.
ACTTCATTATCAACGGCACTGAAAAGACGTTAATGACTTTAGAAGACTTGGCTCCTAATAGGATTCTAGTTTCTAGGGACAAGGATAAAGAGTTAGTTCAAGCTAAGGTCTTTTCAACTCGTTCAGGATTCAGGGGTCGATGCACTGTTGACCGAGACAAGTTTGGTTTGTTAAGCGTATCAATGCCTTCTTACAGCAAGAGCATTGAATTAGTTTTATTATTGCGAGCTTTAGGCTTGAGTGATGAAGAAAAAATATTGACTGTTTTTTCAGACGAGCAAGAAGTAGTTAATGACGTGTTGTTGAATTTAGAGTCAGAGGAAGAAGTAAAGACTCGAAAAGATGCTTTGGAAACTATTGGAAAACGTGCAGCCCCAGGACAACCTGTTGATTACCAAGTTAAGAGGGCAGAATTATTGCTAGATCGCTATTTGTTGCCTCACATTGGCATTGAGGAAAACGTTCGCTTGGCTAAGGCGTTTTACTTGTGCAGAATGGCTGAAAGATGTATTCTAGTAGCTGCTAAGAAGCGCGCTGTTGAAGACAAGGACCATTATGCTAACAAGCGCTTGAAGATTTCAGGAAAATTAATGGAGGAAGTATTTCGTTATGCTTTCCAATTCTTAGTTAAGGACGTTGCTTACCAAATGGAACGAGCTAACGTTCGTGGCCGAAGAATGAGCATGTTCTCCATAGTGAGACCGGATGCTTTGAGTGACAGGATAAAGTACTCAATGGCTACTGGTAACTGGGTTGGTGGGCACACTGGAGTTTCACAACCTTTGGATAGGTATAATTTTGTTTCTGCAGCAAGCTTCTTGAAGCGTGTTACTTCGCCTCTAGCGAAGAAGCACCCTCACTACAAGGCTAGGGACTTGCATGGCACTCACTGGGGTCGACTTGATCCTAACGAGACGCCTGAAGGACCCAATTGTGGTTTGGTTAAGAACTTGTCTTTATACTGTGAAGTTACTACGGGCACTAATGAAAAGTCTGTTGAGAACACGTTAAAGAAAATGGGAGTTTCAATGAAATTGTAAGGTGTGATGTTGCGATGAAGTCTAGTAGTGTTTTTTTGAATGGAAGATTTGTTGGTTTTCACGACAAGGGTGAAAAACTAGTCGATGAGTTAAGAGACCAGCGAAGAAAAGGAGAGTTAGATTCTGAATTAAACGTTGCTTTCTACAACAAGACTAATGAAGTCTTTATCAACACTGACGACGGACGCGCTCGAAGGCCGTTGATTGTAGTAAAGAATGCTAAAGCATTGTTGTCAAGCGATTTAGTTGATCGTTTAAAGAAGAAGGAAGTTTCTTGGAAGGACTTGATTTCTCGCGGAGTAATCGAGTACTTAGATGCTGAAGAGGAAGAAAATGCTTTCATTGCTTTAAATCCTGATGACTTGCATGAAAAGCATACTCACTTGGAGATTGATCCCGCTATTATTTTGGGTTATGCTTCTTCATTGATTCCATTCCCTGAATACAACATGGCTCCTCGTGTTTTAATGGCTGCTCAGCACACGAAGCAAAGCTTGGGCTTGTACGCCAGCAATTACAATTACAGGACTGACACTCGTGCTCACTTGTTGTTTTATCCTCAAAAGCCATTAGTGCAGACAAAGACTTACAATTCATTAAAACTAGAACGTCGATCGTCTGGCCAAAACTTTGTAGTAGCAGTATTGAGTTACTATGGATTCAACATGAACGACGCTGTAGTAGTAAACAAGAGTGCTATTGACCGAGCAATGTCTCGAACAGTATTCTTGAGGACTTACAACACTGAGGAACGCAGGTATCCTGGTGGACAAAAAGACAGGTTTACTCGCCCTGAAGAATTCGTTCAAGGATACTTGGGTGAAGAAGCTTACGCTCAATTAGATGACGATGGATTAGTTAACCCTGAAACGATTGTAGACGCTAGTTCAGTGTTAGTTGGAAAAACTTCTCCTCCTCGTTTCTTGAAGGAAATTACTGCCTTGGATGTAGACGTTGAAAAGCGAAGAGAAAGTTCATTGACTGTTCGTGGAAACGAGAAGGGTATTGTTGATGCAGTAATGCTTTCAGTTACTCCTTCTGGAAACAAGTTCGTTAAAGTAAGAGTACGCAACTTGAATATTCCTGAAGTTGGTGACAAGTTTGCTTCACGTTTTGGACAAAAAGGAGTTATTTCCTTGCTTGTTCCTCAAGAAGACTTGCCTTTCACTAAGGACGGAGTAGTTCCTGACTTGATGATTAATCCTCACGCTATCCCTGGTAGAATGACTGCTGGCCACTTGCTTGAAATGCTTGGAGCCAAAGCTGCGTGCGTTGATGGAAAAATCAAGGATGGTTCATCGTTTACTGGAGACAAGCAAGAAGATTTTGAAGCTTCCTTGAAAGCAAACGGCTTTGAAGAAACTGGCCAAGAAATTCTTTACGATGGAAAAACTGGACGCATGATGAATGCCAAGATTTTCATGGGAGTAATTTACTACCAAAGACTACACCACTTAGTTGGCTTGAAGATGCATGCTCGTTCAAGAGGACCTGTTCAAATGCTTACTCACCAACCAACCGAAGGACGCGCCCGCGAAGGAGGATTGCGTTTGGGTGAAATGGAACGTGATTGTTTCATTGGTTACGGAGCGGCTTTATTACTTAAAGAAAGAATGATTGACTCTAGTGACAAGACTGTTGAATTAGTTTGCAACGAATGCGGTTCTCTAGCAGTACTCGACAGAGTAAAGAACAGGAAGTATTGTCCTGTTTGCGAGAGTTCAGACATTCAAGAAATAGAAGTCTCGTACGCTTTCAAGTTGTTAGTGGACGAGATGAAGTCTATTGGAATCTTTCCAAAACTTAATTTGAAGGAAAACGCTTAGGTGGTATTATAATGAAAGTTATTGAATCAATTCAATTCTCGTTGTTTTCTCCAGTTGAAGTAAGGAGAATGAGTGCAACCAAGATTACCGTCCCAGACACTTACGACGAAGACGGTTACCCTATTAACGGCGGATTAGCTGACCAAAGGCTTGGAGTAATCGATCCTGGCTTGAAGTGTAAGTCTTGCGGCGGAAGAATGAAAGACTGCCCGGGCCACTTTGGACACATTGAAGTAGTGAGGCCAGTAGTTCACGTTGGATTCGCTAAGACTGTATACCAATTATTAAAATCTACTTGCAGAAAGTGCGGTCGATTAATGCATGCTGAAGGCGAGAAAGTAAAAGCTTCAGCCGAATGCCCTCATTGTAGCGAGAAACAAAAGAAAGTCAAATTCGTCAAGCCAACTGGTTTTTACGAAGACGATCGAAAAATTTTACCAAACATTCACGACATTCGACAAACGCGACGAGGAACTGATTCGATACGTTTGTGCCTCTTTGGTCGTCACCGGAAAATTCTACCTGCAGCGCAATCTCAACAGCGTG
>JABWCK010000036.1 GCA_013360305.1 Microcaldota archaeon | reverse complement strand
GCCGAGGATTATGAACGGGCATTTTTCGTTCTGCAGAGAGTCGCAATACTCTACGCAGTTGGTCAATGCTAGAATTAGAATCAACAACCGATAAAACCGCCAAGTCGGCAATATTTTGCTTTAACCGAACAACACTAGCTTCCTCTAAAGCATGCATATCATTAGGCTGGCTAATCCCAGGTAGCTGGTTGTTATGAAATTGGTGAAAAGTAAACGCGCGTTCTAGTGAAAAATTAAAACGACTCTTTTCACGCCATAACGAGTTAACGAATTCAATCGGCTTCCCGTTTGATTCTACTTCAGCAATAAAATCAAACAATCGTTCAGCAAAAAAATGCGGCACACCAGAAGAATCAGAAGAATCACTCAATCCGTGATGAATTCTAGCTAGACTAAAAGCATGCATAAACGCAGTACGCCTTAATGATTCCTCAGTCAACTTACTAGGTTGTAAAAAAACATCAGAAGATAACCTGCCATTAATAGAAACCGCAGACGCAACCGAATTACGATCACGACTAGCATAATTAGCTAAAACCGGTTCTTTTGATATGAATTTTATGTTATGAGGCGGTAAATCAAAAAAACCACTAGCATAACTCCTGAATAATTGAAGATAGTGAGGTCGAATATAACTAATGTTCACAAAGAAAATAAGAAGATCGCGTTAAAATCGATTACTGGAACTGAAACCTTTATAAAGAGTCATGACGTTATCATGATACAATCAAGTTGTTTTCGTGACAACTTGTCTTGCAGCAAATAGAAAGCATTTGTTGCTTTTAAGGGTTTTGGAAAAATTGAGTGAAATTGAAGAAGTTTCCGCAGAAGTACGGGAACTTCAAAAAACGTTCAAGGATCCTGTCGTGATAGGTCAATTGCTTCACGACGTTGCTGAGGAAAGAAGAAGCAGTAACTTGCTTCTTAAGGAAATAATGGCTCGCCTCGAGAAAATAGAGGACAAGATAGCGTCATTGCAAGGAGTCGAAGAGCAAATTCTTGCAGACGTTGACAAGGAAATAGTAGATTTTGTTTCAGAAAAGCCGGTTACGGCGAAGGAAGTTCAAGCAAAATTCAATTACTCTGGTTCGAACGGTGCTTCAGCAAGGCTGAACAACCTGGTTCGCTCGGGAGTATTGCAAAAGAAACAAGTTGGAAGAAAAGTTTACTTCCAGCTGAAGTCACACTGACCTGTATTGCGAAATACAGTTCAACCCACCCACAAAAAAGTGAAGGGAAAAAGAGGGGCGTTGATTTTTCTAATTGTCCCACCCAAAAAAGCAAAACGCCCCCTTTCTCTTTTCACTCCTTTTCGATGATTAAACACTCCGGACACACCGGTTTTGTAGCGACTACGCGCGAAGGCCTTATCACGTATCATTATTTTAAAAGAATACTGGAAGGCATGGGTGCAGACGTAGAAACACTACAAAGAGTTAGAGCAGTAATGCGAGAATTAAGTATTAACGCAGTCAAGCACGGAAGCAATATTGAAGCACCAAGTGCAGAACTAATTTACCGAAGACCAATTCTTATCGGAAAACAAATAGTTTATCCGGGCAAATTGACTGTACGAATAGAAAACGCCTTAAGAGGAGGATCCGCACTAACAAACGAAAGAATAATACAACTACTCAAACAACCAATCCCCCCGGGCAGAAGGCCTACAGGAATACAGCAGCTAGCCAAAATGGGAGTACACATCAAAGCCGGAATTAATACTCACTACGGCGAACCAATTCAAGTTGTTAAAGCTAAAATGCCGATTAGAACCAGGCGACAAATATAAAAGAAAAAAGAGGACTAGTAGTCAGCTAGTTGTGTTCTAGCGCAAGTCTTGCTGCAGAAAGCTGCAGACTCTCCCGAATCATGCCCCTTAAAGTAGTCGAAAGGAAGTACACTCTTCATTGGATAAGGATATCCTGACCCGAAACCAAATCCAGCGATTGTACGACCGCACGCGCCACAATGAGTCCCCGAAGGGAGAAACCTTTTCAAACCCATATTGCCCCACCTTTTGAGATTGCCTTTCTAACAGTACACAACCACCATATATAAACCTTAGTATTTTTTAACAAAAACTATCGTTTTCTATATTGAATGTTTTTTTAATCACTAAATACATACTAGTATATACTAAAAAAGGATTAGTTCTTACAATAAGGAGTTTAAAAAAAAATAAGAAAGAGGGAAAAAAAACTTAGATAAAGTCTAACTCTTCGCCGCCGCGTCTGTTTGAACTACTGCGGGGACTACTAGTAGACTTTCCTAAAACATAAGGACTGCTAATGCCAGTAAAGATAGCAATGGCTTCAATTCGTCCAGACATTGTTGGATCGATCCTAGCACCCCAAATAACCGTAGCGTTCGGGTCAACTCTTTCAGTTAATGCTTCTCCTACAGTATTGCATTCTCCTAGAGTCATGTCTGGTCCGCCAGTAATGTGAAGCATTACGCCTTTAGCGCCAGTAAAGTCAACATCCAACAACGCATGGTTTAGCGTATTGTGAACTACTTCTGAAGCTCGGTCAGTGCCTTTAGCTTCTCCGACTGCAATCATTGAAACTCCACCATTATTCATTACTGCACGAACGTCAGCAAAGTCCAAGTTGATTAACGAAGGAGTAGTAATCGTCTCAGTTATTCCCCTTACTGCACGGGCAATAATTTCATCAGCTACGTTAAAGGCTTGGTCGATAGGCAAGTTAGGCACTATTTCAACCAACCTATTATTGTCGATAACAATTATAGTGTCAGATTTTTCCTTTAATGCGTCCAAACCAGAGTCTGCTTTCTCTAAACGAGCGCGTTCTAAAGCAAAGGGGTAAGTAACTATAGAAATAACTATAGCACCTTGGCTCTTGGCAATGTCTGCTAAAACAGGAGCAGAACCAGTTCCAGTTCCTCCACCCATTCCAGCAGTCAAGAACAACAAGTCCACTCCGCTTAATAATTTTTCCAACTCAGGTCGTGAAGAATCAGCTGCTTTAGCGCCTACTTCAGGATAACCACCTGAACCTAATCCTCTAGTTAATGAAGCGCCGATTAAAATTTTTCTAGCAGCGTCATTGATAATGCCCAAGTGGTTTCGGTCAGTATTGATTGCTACTAGTTCAGCTCCTTTAATTCCGACTCTAGCTAGCCTATTGATGGAGTTGCATCCACCGCCACCAGCTCCAATAACCATGATTCTAGGACTCTCGAAAGATTCGTTTTCTCTCTTCTTCGGAGTATGACCCATTGCATCGCGAACCAAATCTTCCATTTTAAATAACCACCCTCTTAAAAAAACACGAGTTTATAGAATACAAAACTAAAGAAGAAAGAATTAATAAAACGATTGCTGTTTAATAAAAAGCTTAAAAACATTACGTGAAAAAAAGTGGGCGAATCATACTTAAACATCCAATACAGACCAAAAGTCAAAAAAGGAACTATTCATGAATTTACTATAACTGCTTCCGAAGTTCCTTCAAGAAACACTAGGACAATAATTACTAAAAAAACCCCAAAACACTTGAAACCCAGCCTAGAACAAGTTTTGAAACAAAACACTAGACCAGAAGCCACGCTAGGAACAATAAAATACGCTATCGAAGGAAACACGGCAATTCCTTACGCCGCATACCCTGTGAGAAACTTGAGAACTGAAACAAACGAAAACGAAGGAAAAGGAATTGGTTCTTACGTGGAAGCAATTATCACTCGGCACTTAGAAGAACAAGGAATTAAGACGATAAAAACCACGCGCATCTTGTCTCCTGCAAGAAAAAGACAACTACAACAAGCATTTAACAAAGAAGAAAAAGAATACGAAAAACCCATTAACGAATGGCTTCGAGGAATGGGGCGACGTATAAAAACAGGAATAACAAAAAGCAAGGAAGAATAAAATGGAAAAACTTTACTTCAAAATAAGCCATTCAAAAACAGGAACCAGCATTGAATACACAGTAGCGCTTTCTAATAATAAGGAACCGACAAACTCAACAATCGCAGTAAAACGAGTTCCAACTCACTTAATATCTCAATTAACCCCCTACTTTGAAGAAAATAAAAAAAGCCAACCCACACCAAACCACGTAGTAATTGGTCAAATAGCTTACGCAATTTACGAAGACCCAAAAACGGCTTACCCCCGGCTAGTCTATCCTACTCGATACTTGGATTTAGACAAAAAAACTCAAATAAAAGGCGTTGGCTCATACATTGAAGCAATAACTACCAACCACTTACGAAACCAAGGAATAATTAGAATAGACTCTTCCAGCGACTTATCTGATTCGCGAAGAAACCAGTTGGAAAAAGCGTTTGGAGAAAAAACTTTGCGATACACTAAACCAGTAAAGGGATGGCTTCAAGGAATAGGTCGCCGTATAAGCGATGGAAGAAAAAAAAGCAAGGAAGAATAAAAATGAAAACTACTCCAAAATATTATTTTTTAATAGAACACACTTTAAAAGAAGAAAATGGTTTGACGAGACACTTATTTGCTATTTCAATAACGCGCTACCCCAAAAAGCAAGGAATAGTAAAACAAGTGCCACCCTACTTGATTAAAGAAGCGTTGAAAGCGTTTGATTCGTCTGCAAAAAAAAGAGGAAAAAAATTCTTAGGCACAATAACATACCACGCTAGTGGACAACATGCTCAAGCTACAAGCGTGTTTCCAACAGAACACGCATACCAACAACCACTAGGAGTCGGCTCATATATCGAAGCAGTCACTACTAACGAATTAAAAAAGCACGGAATAAAAAAAATAGATTCAACCGAACGACTAGAAGAACCAAGAGTCAAACAATTAGAAAAAGCATTCGGAGAAACAAGAATACCATACATAAAGCCAGTAAACGAATGGCTTCAAGGAATAGGTCGCCGTATAAGCGACGGAAGAAAAAAAAGCAAGGAAGAATAAATTTTAAGAAAATTAGTGAAACAAAAGTGAAGAGCGGCGGGAGGGCTTGACTTGAATTGTTTTGCAATCAAGCAGTTTTCGCGCTTCTACTCCGCCTTGTAACTCGCGAGCACGCCTTCCTAGTCTTAGAGTTGCTGCTTCCGCCCTGGCTCGGTTCGATAAGCAAGACGTAACACGAGGCAAAGCATCGACGCTTCAGCACAAGCTTTCTCGATTGAAAACAAGCCGCCTCAAGCGTTCGCCCACGTCAAAAGGCATTCGTGCAAGAAGAGAGCCTTAGCCTCCCAGCTATCCCGCCAATAATAATACTGCCAAGCATTGCTTAAAAAACGCAACTAATAAAACAATCCACAACGTAACAAAATCAAATGAAACTCGTACAACTAGGAATTGGATTAATACTCGGATTACTAATAGCTTTCACGCTATTCAACACCCAACCACAAAAGCAAGAACCAATCATTATACAACCCACGATTCAAACAACAATCCAAGCTACTTTACAAGAATCCAACCCAGTGTCACTGAAGTTGCCGGCGGTAAACAAAAACAACGAAGGCACGCTAGCTGAAGTAAGCGTTGAAGCTTCTCCAGGAAGCAATAAAGTCTTCATTGGCTTTTCAGAAACCAATCCATTACTAAACACAGACACTCAAGACAGCATCCTCACTGCATTAGAAGTAGCCAAAAAATACACCGGCGCAGGAAGCAATTACAATTATTACTTTACTATATCAACAGACAGCCAAACAGTTGGCGGACGCAGTGCAGGAGCTGCATTCGCAGTAGCAGCAATCGCGTCAATTCAAGGAAAAACCATTAAACCCAACACGCTAATTACTGGAACCATTGAAAAAGACGGACGCATTGGAAGCGTCGGGAGAATCTTTGAAAAAGCAACTGCTTTGAAAAAAACCGGTTTCAAGACACTACTCGTTCCTAGAGGAGAATCCAAACAAGACTTGCTGCGCCAAGTATGCACTCAAAAACAAGACAATACTGCCACAATAACCGAATGCGCCATGCAGACCGTAACAGTAGACGTCGAGAAAGAAACCAGCATTCAAATCATTGAAGTCGACAACATTTCGCAAGCAGTTAAATTGATGTTTGAATGATAAACTACAAAACGCTATCAATAATATTCGTTGGTTGCTTTCTAGCATTTCAACTAGGCTACGCACTAGGCCCGACTAGTAGTGAAAAAACTTTTCAAGCAGTAGCAATAAGCAACTTAGGCGAAGGCAAAGTAATCGAATTCTCTCTAAAATCTTATCCCGGAACAGGAAAAACTCTACTAAGCATAGAAAACGCTTTGTTTGAAAAAGACACTCAAGAATCACTGCAAAGAGCCCGCAGGCTAGCAGAAAAATACTTAGGACACGCCACCAACACCGACTACGAATTCAGCATTCTGCGAGAAAACAACTTGAACGGCGGCTCAGCAGGATTAGAATTCGCTTTAGCTATTGCTTCAAACGAGTTAAACAAAAAACTAAAAAAAGAAGTAGTAGTCAGTTCCGCAATAGATGAAGAATTAGAGTTAATACCCGTCGGCGGAATTGATGAAAAAATTTTGGCAGCCATTCAACAAGAAAAGAAAATATTCATCGTAAGCGAAACTCAACCAATAAAATACGAAGAACAACTAAGCCAACAAATTCAAATAATCCGAGTAAAAACACTAGCAGAAGCAATCGAAATAGCTTTCGAATAAGTTTTAAACCAATTACTAGCAATATAATATTCTAATTTGCGGGGGTCGCCTAGTGGTAGGGCGGCAGCCTGCTAACTAACCTTTTTCTTTAAAAAGAAAAACGTTAACGAAAAAGAAATTTTTTTCGGGCAGGTAGCTGTTTCTGCGTAAGCGGTTCGAGGGTTCGATTCCCTCTCCCCGCGCTTTATTCCAGCAAGTAGTCGATGACTACTGTAGCGTAAGAACCAGAGCCGAGTGAAAAACGAAGTTTTAACGGATCCTCGGACAATATTGAAAAATCGTTTACTTTGACGAATGCTTTTCTCTTGCTTCCGCGGCTGCTTAAGTAACTCAAAGTTTTTAATTGAAAAGATTCTTTAGTCAATCCGAATTCTTGCAAAGCTAAATCTTGTTCTGGAGTAGTTTGAGACTCATAACCAATCAAATCTAGTTCTTCGCTTCCAGTCCATTTTTTGGATTCAAGTAATTTCTTTAACTCATTATTGAACAAGTAGCTTTGGAAGGCGTGGATGAATAACAATTGTAGGTTTCGGGGTAGTTTGTTTACTGCACCAGCGTAATCATTCTTGTATTTACTCAAGTGGTCGATCAATATTCTCTCGTATTTCAAGTGCTTGGGGAAATACTCTAAAGCAGCAGAGTAGTCTTTTTCTTCAGCTAATCGCTTGCGAGCAGAAACTGCTTCTTCATCGCGTTCGCCTTCACTAAAGCAAAGAAAATTATCTACTCCTCCAGCAAAATTGTTCTTCAAAAACTCTAAT
>JABWCK010000004.1 GCA_013360305.1 Microcaldota archaeon | reverse complement strand
AGAGCATTCGTTGCGAGAATAGCTAGAGAATTATCTTTGAAGGGATGGACTCGAAACTTAAAAGACGGCACCGTGGAAGTAGTTGTTGATGGAGATATTTCTGAATTCAAGAAAAAAATCTTTGTTCAAGGCAATCCGGATTCTGATTATGGCTTGCACGTTGAAGAATTAAGCGAGGAAAAAGTTGAAGAAAAACTACCTGATTCTTTTGAGATACGTTTTTAAGGGATTGACTTCATTTTTTATTAAGGAGTTAAAATGGTGAATAGTGATTTACTTCATTCAGCTTCGTTCTCTCATTACTAGTTTTAACTCTGTCTTTTTATTAAAATTTTTCAGCAGCCTTAGTTTTTGGGATGGCGCTAATGGTGAAATGGTATCACGCGGGCCTGTGGAGCTTGCGTCCCGAGTTCGATTCTCGGTTAGCGCCCTTTCGTTTTCTTTTAATTCTTCAAATGGTTAGTGATTATGCTATGGATTTAACTGCAGTGCGTGGTTCGAGAGACTTTTTGCCGAGTGAAAAAATATTGAGGAATTCGGCGGTAGCGAAGCTTTCGAGCGTATTCGAGTCTTATGGGTTCAACCCGTTAGAAACGCCTGCTTTAGAAAATATTGAAGTATTGTCATCAAAATTCGCTGGCGGGGAAGAGATTTTGAAGGAAACTTACCAGTTGGAAGACCAAGGCAAACGAAAGTTAGGGTTGAGGTATGACTTGACTGTGCCTTTAGCTAGATTGATAGCCGGAAACAGTTTCCCAATGCCTTTCAAAAGATACGCAATAGACAAAGTGTGGAGGGACGGCCCACTCAAAGCAGGGCGCTACCGAGAATTCGTTCAATGCGATGTTGACGTGCTTGGAGTAAAGAGTGTTTCTGCCGAAGCAGAGTTAATGGCTCTAGCACAAGATGCTTTTAGAAAATTAGGCTTGAGTGTAGTCGTTAAAGTTAATAGTCGTAAGTTGTTGAACGGAGTACTGCAGAAAGCGGGTGTTTCTAAGGATAAGGAAGCTAGTTTTATTTTGAGTTTAGACAAGCTGGAAAAAATTGGTGTTTCTGGCGTAAAAAAAGAATTAGTAGACAAAGGTTTTAGTGAGAAAATCGTTGTTAATGCTTTGAAATTACTTGAATCCAAGAAGTTGAGTGATTACTCTAAGATTGGTAATGCTGACGCTGAAGCTGGTTTTAATGAGTTGAAAGAATTTTTTGAATTCTTGAACGAATTTAATGTAAAAATCGTGGAGTTTTCTCCTACTCTTGCTAGGGGATTGAATTATTACACGGGCATAGTGTTTGAAGCGTTTTTGAAGGATTCTGAAATAAAATCAAGCATTGCAGCTGGCGGTCGCTACGATGAATTGATTGGAAAGTTCTCAGGCAGGGGCGAGGTTCCTGCTGTTGGAATTAGTTTTGGGTTGGATGTTTTGTGTGAAGAATTAAAGAAAACTGAGTCTAAACAAAGCGTAGTCAATGTTTTAGTAATTCCGTTTAAGACCTTGCCTCAAGCAATAGCACTAACTCAAACTCTCAGAAGCAATGGCGTTAACGCGTTGGTTGACTTGAATGAGAAAGGCGTTTCCAAGAACTTGGATTTCGCTTCAAAGCAAGGAATTAGTTTTGTTATTTTCTGCGGAGAACAAGAATTAAAATCAGGCAAGTTTAAAGTCCGAGACATGTCTTCAGGAAAAGAAGAATTGCTTTCAGAAAAAGACTTAGTGAAGGTATTGAAATGAAGACTATTGACTTGGCTAAGAAATTGATTTCTATAGATTCAGTAGACAGCAAGCCCGAGATTCTTGACTTTATCGAGCCATTACTACATGCTAAGGGAGTTACTATTAAGCGAGTTAAGAAAAACAATGTAGAAAACTTGATTGCTTTCAAGAAAGAAATTGGTAAAAAATTATTGTTTAACGCTCACTACGATACTATCCCTGCCGGCGACTGGAAGACTGACCCGTTTAAACCTAGAGTAACTGGAGACCGATTGTATGGATTGGGTTCTTGCGACATGAAAGCTGGTTTGGCTGCTGAAATAAACGCGTTCTTGCGATTAGCTAGTCAAGAACTAAGTGGTTCTGTTTATTTAGCAATAGTTGGCGATGAAGAACTAGGTTCGGGAAAGAACGGCGCACAGGCAGTAATTTCTCACTTGCCTAAACCGGATTTCGTGGTTACTGGTGAACCGAGTGATTTGAAAATAATCCGAGGACAAAAATCGTTGGTTGAATTGAAAATCATTACTAAAGGAAAAGCTATTCACGTGGATAGGGTAGAGTTTGGGGTTAATGCGATTAAAAAAATGTTCAAGTTATTGAATTACTTGTCTTCAAGGTTTTCTACTGAAGACGGGTTGGAAGACGACCGTTTTTATAAGAAGACTATGAATATCGGCATGATTTCAGGCGGGCATGCTGCGAATATAGTTCCTGATTATTGTGAAGCTATAGTAGACTTCAGGCTCCCTCCTTCTTTGAACGTTAAATCTTTCATCAAGGATTTCGAGTTGTTGGCTGAACAATTAGATTTTACTTTCACTACTCAAGCGGTTTCTCAAGGATTCGTCGAGCCAAAAGATGCTTTTTTAGTTAAAAAAAGCGTTGATTCTTTAAGAGAATTGAAAGTTTTTCCTGAATTATTAAAAGAAAGCGGAGCAAGCGATGCTCGCTTTTTTTACGAGCTAGGCAGTCAAGTAATAGACTTGGGTCCGGGGCCGGAGTCTTTAGCTCATTGTGCTGAAGAATTCGTTTCAATAAGAGAAACGTTGATAGCTGAAGAGTTTTACTTTAATCTAGGAAGAAAATTGTTAGGTGAAAAACATGGTTAAAATAGCAATCGTAGTTGAAGATGATTATCAAGTATTAGAAGTATGGTATCCATTGCTTCGCTTTAGAGAGGAAGGGTTTACTGTCGATGTTTTTGGCTTCGACAAGGAAGAATACGACTCTAAAGAAGGCTATCCAATTGAAGCCAACCGCGCGTTTAAAGAATTGCAAGCCAAGAATTACGATTGCGTAGTAATCCCTGGAGGTTATGCTCCAGACCGCTTGCGTCGATATAAGGAAGTAGTTTCGTTCGTTAGAGAAATGAACGACCGCGGCAAAGTAGTAGCCGCCATATGCCACGGGCCATGGGTTCTTGCTTCAGCAGATGTTTTAAGAGGAAAGAAAGCAACTTGTTTCTTCTCCATAAAAGACGACGTAGTAAATGCTGGTGCCAAGTATTCTGATGAAGAAGTCGTAGTGGATGGAAAACTCGTTACTTCTCGCAAGCCAGACGACTTGCCTGCATTCTGCAAGGCAGTAATCAAGATTCTAAAGCCTTAAAATTCTTGTTTTTTCACTATATTATTCCAGTTTTTAACCTAAAACTTGATTTTTTATGACTAGCAAAACTATTCCTGAATTAGAATTGGAAGTATTAGAAAAGTGGGATAAAGAAAACACTTTCTTAACTAGCGTCGAGCACCGCAAAGGAAAAACTCCCTTCGTTTTCGTAGAGGGTCCGCCTACTGCTAACGGCTTACCTCACCCAGGCCATGTTTTAACACGCGCTCACAAAGACTTAGTTTTGAGGTACAAGACTATGAAGGGTTTTTATGTTCCAAGAAAGGCGGGTTGGGATACTCATGGTTTGCCTGTTGAATTGGAAGTCGAAAAAGCGCTTGGATTGAAGAATAAGAAAGGCATTGAGGAGTACGGGGTAGCTGCTTTTAACGAGAAGTGCAAGGAAAGCGTGTTCAAGTACGAGGGTGCTTGGAAGGAAATGAGCAAGCGCGTTGGTTTCTGGATTCGTTTTAATGACGCTTACATTACTTTTGATTCTAATTACGTTGAAAGCGTTTGGTGGAGTTTGAAACAAATATGGGACAAAGGCTTGTTGTACGAGGGATACAAGATTGTTCCACTCTGTCCTCGTTGCGGTACGGCTTTGTCAAGCCACGAAGTAGGACAAGGATACAAAGACGTTACCGATGTGTCAGTTTATGCTAAATTCAAGCTTAAAGACGAAGATGCTTTTCTACTAGCCTGGACTACTACGCCTTGGACTTTATTCGGAGTCGTTGGTCTAGCTGTTAGGAAAGATTTTACTTACGTTCTAGCCGAGTTCGAAGGCCAAAAATACTACGTAGCTGAACCCTTGCTTGAAAGCGCTTTAGAGAATGCTAAAGTATTAAAGAAAGTCAAAGGAAGCGAGTTAATCGGAAGAGAATTCGAGCAATTACTGAAAGATATTCCTGTAAAAGAAAAAGCGTTTTTCGTTATTCACGCTGATTACGTTTCACAAGAAGACGGTACTGGAATCGTCACTCAAGCCGGTGCTTATGGTGAAGAAGACTATAATAATTGCGTAAAAAACAAGTTGCCAATTGTTTCTTATGTTAACGAAACAGGAGAATTCGACGACCAAATTTCTTGGCTGAAAGGATTATTCTTTACTAAAGCCAACAATGAAGTACTAAAGCACTTGGAAGAAAACGACTTGATTGTTAAGAAAAAACCATACTTGCACTCTTACCCTCATTGTTGGAGGTGCGATACTAAGTTAATGTATATTGCTCGCAAGAGTTGGTTCGTTAAAATGACTCAAGTTCGCGAACAATTAATTTCAAACAACAACAAGATTGCTTGGTATCCTGACACTATTCGCACTGGTCGTTTTGGATTATTCTTGAACGAAGTCAAAGACTGGGCGTTGAGCAGAAACCGTTACTGGGGTACGCCTTTACCTATATGGGTTGCAGAAGACGGCGAAAAAATCTGTATTGGTTCGTTTGACGAGTTGAAAAAACTAGCTAAGAATTATCCAGCTAAATTCGACCCACACAAGCCAGTAGTTGATGAAATAATTCTAGCAAAAGACGGCAAGGAATTCAAGAGAGTGCCTGAAGTAATTGATTGCTGGTATGACTCTGGCAGTGCTCCATTCGCTCAATGGCATTATCCTTTCGAGAACAAAGAATTATTCAAACAAAACTTTCCTGCTTCCTTCATAGTAGAAGGAATAGACCAAACGCGGGGATGGTTTTATACGCTTCACGCTTTAGGAACCGTATTGTTTGATTCTCCCGCTTATGACTCGTGTGTAGTATTGGGACACGTTTTAGACAAGAACGGAATTAAAATGAGCAAAAGCAAGGGAAACGTTGTTTCGCCTGACGCAATGTTCGAAAAATACGGAGCTGACGCGTTAAGGTGGAGCTTGTTTACCGGAAATCCTCCTTGGGAGCCGACTAAGTTCAGCGAAGACACTGTAGCTGAAGCATACAACCGTTTTATTTCTACTTTATACAATTCTTTAGTTTATTACGAGACTTACTCTCAAGCATACGGCTTCAAACACTCTAAACTAGCAAGCAAGAACACGCTAGACGAATGGATTGTTTCAAGATTGAATTCAACTATTGTTTTAGTAGAAGCAGAATTAAGCATCCACAACGTTCACAAAGCGTCTCGTGCTTTAGAAGAATTCGTGTTAAACGATTTAAGCAATTGGTTTATTCGCCGAAGCAGGGATCGTTTTACTAGCCAAGAAAAAAATGACGATTCCACTCAAGCGTTTGAAACACTGCGTTACTGCTTAAAACAAATTGCTTTAACCATTGCTCCGTTTACTCCTTTCTTGGCTGAATTAGTTTGGCTACGCGTCGGCGAATCCGAAAGCGTCCACTTGCAAGACTATCCTGTTCCTCAAAAATCAAGTGAGGAATTAGAAAAACAAATGACTGAATTAAGATTATTGGTGGAAGCAGGACGCAAGATTAGGGCTCAAAGCTCGTTAAAACAAAAACAACCACTAGCTAAAGCAGTCTTAGTCGGCGTAGAATTGTCTAAAGAATTAAGTGAAGTGCTAGCGGGCGAGTTGAATGTAAAGAAAATCGATTTTGCTGATTCAGCTGGTTCTGAATTAGAACAAGGATTCGTGTTTACTGAATTAAGTGAAGGAAAATTATTGTATTTAGAAACGATTTTGACGCCTGAATTAAAAGCAGAAGGCTTGTTTAACGAATTGGCTAGAAACATTCAAGAAGCACGCAAGAAGTCAGGCAAGAAAATCACTGACGTCATCGAGTTTGCCGCAATCAATGGATTAAGCAAAGACCAACAAGAATTGATTTCTCCACTATTGCAAAAACTTGCTTCTGACGTTAAAGCAAAGAAGATAGTTTTTGAAGAAAAACAAGGCTTCAACCACGAGTGCAAAGTTGGCGAAGCAAAGATTACCGTAACGATTTAAACTTTCTTCAAGTCCGTGAATACTGGTTTTTTACTGCAATTAGGGTAAAGTATTTTCACGAAACGCAGAGTATATTCTGCAGTTTGGTGTTTTTTTTCTGCTTTAAGATTAGGAAAAGCCATGAAGTGAGTAAAACTAGTTTCATCCCCAGAGTGCTCGTAAGCTTCATAAATAGTTTCAGGCTCGCTTGAATGAATTGCTTTAACAAAAACTCTAACTGCTTTTTTTACTGTTTCTAGTTCTCTTGGTTTTACTTTGTAAGTTACTTTTTTTATTATCATTCTGCCTCAAGCGTTTTTATGATTGTTTTTTTTTTTTTTAATAACAGTATATTGTCTTATAAACGTTTTTAACCTATTAATGAACATATGGTTAAACTTAGGGTTATACGAAGCAACGAATTTGAAAACCACGGCAATAGGATAGCTTTTTTTTCCGGTTTATTGGGCGCTAATGATTTTAAGGGCGTGTCAATTGCACATGAGGATGACCATTCCCTATTAGAGGTAGACTCTCCGAAAATCCTTGAGAGGAGTAATTTGCATCAAGAACTTAAAAGCAAGTTAGCTAAGTTCAATAAAAATCTTCCTAAAGGAACTACTCCTTACGAGTTGCTTTCTCCTAACCAACAGAATGGAAATTTTAGAATCAAGATGCATAAATTAACTCCAGATCATGAAAACTTGCTGCGAACGTTTTTGAATATGCCGGCTAGAAATTAACTTTATTTTATTTTACTGATTTTTTTAGCCGTATTAATGCTGTGTTTTATTCCGAATTGTATTTCCGCCATAGCGCTTCGCATGGGGTATATAGTTACTAGTTTTACTAGCAAGGACTTGCTTTTGATCGGAGTACTTTCAGTATCTTGAATTCTAGGCAGGAATAATATTACTGACAACAACCTCAATACTCCTGATACTAGGAATACTCCCATTAATCCTGTTCCTAGTATTGTCGGGTTGTCGTGAAAGAATCCTGCTAGTACTGCTCCAACCATTGATCCTGCGAATATCGTTATTCCTTGGAAGAAATTATAATACGCTACCAACCTGGTTTTTTCTTCTTGCGGCGTGTTTTTCAAAATCATGTTTAAAGACGCAATGCGGTGACCCGCCCAACCAATTCCAGTAAACAACTCGATGATAAACAAGTACAACGGGTTTTTGAACAAAATCCACCATATTGGTACTAACCCAATTACTAAACTGCTGGCGTATAGTGTCGTTTTGTTTCCGATTCTTTGTATTTCATGACCCCAATAAACCATTGTCAAGAATAAAGTTATTTGAGATGAAGAAATAATTAACGCGAAAGTAAAGTAGTCGAAACCCAAGTTTTCAAGCATGTGGACTGCAAAATAAGGCGCTGAAACAAACACTGCGAATGTTAAAACCGATTGGTATATTACTAGCCTTCCGAAGTTTGTTTCGCGCAAGTGAATTAAAAAGTGAGCGAAAGAATTTTCTTTAACTGTTATTTCAGTTCTTGGTTCTATTTTCTTGGTTAAATAATATATTGAAACCATTCTAGCAACGAATGCTATCGAGAATAATATCGTAAAAGCAGCTAGTCCTGAAAACAAGTCTTCAAAAAAACCTAGCAGCCAGCCAGCTATTATTAATGCAATAAAAGCTCCGAAGCCAGTGATTTCGTTTCTTTTACCAAAATACTCGCTTCTGTGTTTTTCAGGAACTAAGTCACCCATCCAACTAGTCCAAGCAGGGTTAGCTAGAGCTTCACTAATCACGTAAATGCTGTAAATAGCTATCAGCCAGTTTATCGCCGAGTTTTTAGCGTATAAACTAACCAAAATCAAGCCAATCCACATTAGTGCTTGAATTGATACTAGTTTGACTACTATTTCCTTCCTGCTTTTGAATAACGTTGTTATTTTAGCGTAACTTAATTGAAGCAATCCAGAAAGCAATTGAGGTAGCGTTTGCAATAACCCAATGTCGCTAATAGTTGCTCCTAATCGCAAAGCAAATGGAGTAATGAATGAAGTCCCGAACCCAGTCATTAATGCGTAAAAAAAACCGTCTTTAATAGAATACTCTCTAGACTTTCGCAAGTCTATTTCATTAGCCAGCGTCTGCTGAGGTTCTCGTTTTTCAATCAATTTAAAAAACTCACTGTAGTATTTTGTGAACTGCTTTTATTATTGCTTTAGAGTCCATTTTGTACTTAGCCATTAATTCGGATGGTTTTCCGCTCTCTCCAAAACAATCAAGCATTCCCACGAATTCGATCCTTGTCGGATGCTGCGCTAAGACTTCAGCTACTGCTGAACCCATTCCGCCAAAAACTTGGTGTTCTTCCGCAGTAACAACTCGTCCAGTTTTTCTAGCGGTTTTTAAAATCGTTTTTTCATCAATAGGCTTTATAGAATGATTATTAACAACCTCGCAATCAATACCCTCCTTAGCTAATTGCTGCGCAGCTAATAGTGCTTCGTAAACCATTGATCCGCAAGCAATTATTGAAACATCTCTTCCTTCGCGAAATACTTCTGCTTTGCCTATTTTGAAC
Organism: Microcaldota archaeon; assembly: GCA_013360305.1. GTDB lineage: Archaea > Micrarchaeota > Micrarchaeia > Norongarragalinales > Norongarragalinaceae > JABWCK01. The sequence continues at coordinate 38,780 of JABWCK010000004.1, read as the reverse complement.
GGGGTTTTGTTAGTAGTAATAACTGGTGTCTTCTCGCGTCCAAGCCTCAAATAACACGGTCCTTTGCGTTTGATTATTGCTAGAGTAGTTTTTTCTGCTTCCAACGCATCGCAAGGTACTTCCACTACTAAGTTAGGCAGTACTCGAGTAATCGCAATATCTTCCAAAGCTTGGTGAGTTGCTCCGTCAGGACCAACGCTTATTCCTGCGTGGGCGCCTATTATTTTTACGTTAGCGTTAGTGTAACAAACAGCTACTCTCAAATGGTCCCAACTGCGGCCTGGAGAAAATACTGCGTAAGAAGAAACGAATGGAATTTTTCCGCTTAACGCTAAGCCGGCAGCTGCTCCCATCATGTTTTGTTCTGCGACGCCTACTTCAATAAATCGCTTCGGGAATGCTTCAGCAAACCAATGGCTTCTAGTTGACTCTGCCAAGTCTGCACTCAAGACGACGATGTTTTTGTTGGTTTTTCCTGCCTTCAACACGCCTTTGCCATAACCGTCGCGAGTAGGCGTTTTTTCGACTTCTTCAAACAATTTCGGATTTAAAATCAAAGCAATTCAGTCCTCTGTCTTCTTAATTCCTTTAATGCTTTTTCTGCTTCTTCCTTGTTAGGAGGCTTGCCGTGCCACTTGTAATCGTTCTCCATGAAACTAACTCCTTTTCCTGGAGTAGTCTTGGCAATAATCGCTGTAGGCATTCCTTTAGTTTTTCCTGCTTTTTCCAAAGCATTTAGTACTTGTTTAAAGTCATTCCCGTTTACTTCAATAACGTGCAAGTTGAAAGATTCTAGTTTTTTCTTTAACGGTTCTAACGGCATTACTTTATCGCTAGGCCCTTCGATTTGAATATTGTTCCTGTCAATAATAAAACACAAGTTGTCTAGCTCGTATTTCGCAGCAAGCATGAATGCTTCCCAATCACAACCCTCGTTTAATTCTCCGTCGCTTAACAAGGCGTAAACTCTCCAGTTTTTTTTATCCATTTTTCCTGCTAGAGCCATGCCTACTCCAATATTGCAACCTTGTCCAAGCGGTCCGCCTGAGTTTTCTATTCCCGGAAGCTCGCGAGCATGAGGGTGTCCTTGCAAGCGCGAGTTAATTTTGCGAAGCGTCTTTAATTCTCTTACTGGAAAGAATCCTCTTTCCGCTAGAGTTGCGTACCAAACTGGACAAATGTGTCCATTGCTTAACACTATTCGGTCTCGGTTTTCATCCCAGGGTTTTTTAGGATTGATTCTAGCGTGATTAAAATACAAAGCAGTAAAGACGTCCGCCATTCCCAAAGGCCCGGCCGAGTGGCCAGAACCGGCTTCGACTAGCATTTCGATAACGTCTTGCCTGATTTTGTTTGCCGTCAACATTAATTCTTTCATGTTATCAACAATTTCTTAGTATTCTTTACTGCGTTTCCTTTAAAGATGAATGATCCCGCTACTATACAACTAGCTCCTGCTTTGACGGCTTGTTTTGCTGTTAAAGGGTTTATTCCGCCATCAACGCATATTTCTCTAGAAAAAACGCTCCTAATCAAAAAGATTTTTTCAAGCATTTTCGGAATGAATTTTTGGCCTCCTTTGCCTGGTTCGACCGTCATTACTAAAACCGAATCAACGTAGTTCAACAAAAACGCAAAATCCTTCAAAGGCGTTGACGGCTTGACTGCTATGCCTGCAAGCATTTTTTTCTCATTAATTTTTTCTATTACCTCAAAAGGTTTTTTAGTAGCTTCAACATGAAACCAAATCAATCGATTGTTTTTGGAATATTTTGAAATGAATTTCTCTGGTTTTTCAACCATCAAGTGAACGTCTTTTTCAAAAGCGTTCCAAGCACTAATTTTTTTTGCGTCAAACTTTTTGAGAGTATTTTGTTCAACAAATAATCCGTCCATTACGTCTATATGCATTCTTGAAACAAGTCCCTTTAATTCTTCAGCTTGCTTTAACGAAGCATCAAGTATTGATGGACTTACTTCAACCATTTTTTTTCAAACTCGTTGATTTTTTTAACTCGCTTCTTGTGTCTTTGTGCATTGGATGGTTTTGTTTTCAAAAATAATTCAATCCATTTTAGTATTTGTTTTTGTGAATGAATTCTAGCAGCAAAACAAGCGATGTTAGCGTCTTCATGTTCGCGGGGCTGGATTGCAGTATAATCATTGAATACTAGCGCAGCTCGGATTCCTTTTACTTTGTTCGCGCAAATTACTGCGCCTTCTCCTGAACCGCAGAATAATAATCCGAAACTGTTTTTTTTGTTGGCAACGCTTCTAGCTACTGGGAAGCAATAATCAGGGTAATCGCTTTTTTCATCATTAAAAGCGCCTAAGTCTTTGAACTCGATTTTTTTCTTTTCAAGAAACTTAATTGCGGCTTGTTTTGCTTTGAAACCAGCGTGGTCGCAGCCGAGAAAAATCATGAAAGAATAAACGTAAAACCAGTTATAAAAGTCTCTTTTATTCGATGAATTGGACTTCGTATTTTTGAGTAGGGGGTTTTTTGAAGTAAAAACCAGCTGCCAAGCCTAGCAACAATCCGCCTAAGTGGGCTGCGCTGCCTATTCCGCTGTAAGCGTTGAAGCTTCCGAACAATTCTAAAAAGAACCAAAGCACTGCCGCGTACTTCATTTTCAACGGAATTAAACCAAACAAGAATAATTTTAGTTCAGGGAATAACACTGCTAGCGCTCCTAGAATGCCGTAAATTCCTGCAGAAGCACCTAAAGCAGGTAATGGTGGAATGATTCCTATCACGATTGTAGCATAGTACAACAACGCTCCTATTACTCCTGCTGCTAAGAATACTCCTATAAAGTTTTTTCGACCAATTCGTTGTTCAAGCAAGGGGCCGAACATTAACAACGCAAAGCCGTTGAAAAACAAGTGGAAGAAGCTTCCATGCAATAACATGGATGTTATTATTCTCCAAGGCTCGCTGAAAAACGTAGCAGGCTCTAAAATAAGCGAGCTAGTTATTACTCCATTCTCCAAGCCTGTAGCTACTTGCAGCAAGAATACTACTGCAATCAAGCCTAGCAAGTAGTGAGAATACGCTGTAGCCATTTTTACTTCCCGCAATTACATTGTTCATTGCATGGGCATATTCATTGAGCGTGTTTGCAACGACAATTATCTTTCTTATAGCAAGGGCAAGTTTTTTGTTTTACTAATGGTTTTCCATGCTTTCCGCACGTATGCGCTTGACAAGTTCCTGGCTTGTCTGATACTCCGTGGCACTCGCCTGTACAAGCGTATAAGTTTTTTCCTTCATTCATTATCTAAACACCTTTTTTTTAATTACTGTAAAATATTTTGGTTCCTGCTTGTTTGTATTACTTGTGTTTTGTTGTTTTCTTGATTTTTTCAGCAAAATCTTCAGGATCGCGAGTAGTCAATAAAACTCTTTTAAAGAAACCAGTTTTTTTCTTCAACTCGACTGCCTTGTTATGGCGAGTAATAAACCCAATAGTGTTTCCCTTCCAGAAATACATTCTCACACCTAAACCAAAATACCACGGAACGCTAACTACTTGAACTGACTCGATATCTTTAAACGAAACAGAATACTTGATTGGTCCAAAGCTAGCTGTTACTTCTTTGGAACTAAATCCAAAGCTAGTAAACCAAAACGCGGTTAATGCTAGTATTACTATTATTGAAACTATTGCTTGAATCAATCGAGCTTCAAAAGGCACAGGTAAACTCCAAAACAAGAAATTAATGACTAAAATTAAAATTGGGAAAACGAAAACCATTGCCTTACCCAAAACACCTAAAGGCGCTCGCTCAGTGTAATTCACTTACTTAACACCGTTTTTTTGTTTAAATTCGTTGTCTTGCTAAAGAATCTTAAAACTACTCGTTCTATACTTTTAGTATGGCTTTAGAAAACAAGAAGAATGAAAACTTTGGCGAGTGGTACTTGGAACTAGTGCAGAAAGCACAACTCATGGAGTACAGTCCAATTCAAGGATGCATGATTATTCGACCCCGTGCTTACTTTGTCTGGCAACAAATTCAAGACTTTTTAAACAATAAATTCGCCGAAGAGGGTGTTCAAAACGCTTACTTCCCAATGTTTATTCCTGAATCCATGCTCAAGAAAGAAGCATCACACTTTGCAGGATTCACTCCTGAAGTAGCTTGGGTTACTAAAGGCGGAAACGAAGACTTAAGCGAGCCTTTGGCGCTTCGCCCTACAAGTGAGACTATTATTTACTCTACTTACGCGAAGTGGGTTTCGTCACACAGAGACCTTCCATTGCTATTAAACCAGTGGGCTAACATTATTCGCTGGGATACCAAGACCCTAAAACCCTTTTTGCGTACTAGGGAATTCTTGTGGCAAGAAGGACACACTGCCCACGCGTCAAGAGAAGACGCTGAAGCAATGGTAGCTAAAGCATTAAACTGGTACCGCGAAGTATGCCAAGACTTGCTAGCAATGCCTGTAATGGCGGGAGTAAAAAGCAGGTCTGAAACGTTTCCCGGAGCAGAGTATACGACTACTGTAGAAGCTTTAATGCCAGACGGCAAAGCACTGCAATGCGGTACTTCCCATAATTTGGGTCAGAGTTTTTCTAAAATGTTTGACGTCAAATACAAAACTAACGACGAAAAACAAGAATATTGCTGGATGACTAGCTGGGGAGTCAGCACTCGCTTAATAGGCGCAGCAATAATGCTTCACTCTGACGACAAGGGATTAGTGTTGCCTCCAAAAATCGCTCAAGTGCAAGTCGTTATCGTTCCAATCTTTAAGGACTTGGAAGAAAAGAAAATGGCTTTGCTTTCAGCTAACAAAATCGTTTTACAATTAAGAGAAAAAGGCGTACGCGTGCACGTAGACGACCGGGAAGACAAGTCTCCGGGATTCAAATTCAACGAGTGGGAACTCTACGGAGTGCCAGTACGCATTGAAATAGGCTTGCGCGACTTAGCCAAGCAAGGCGTCACTATTGCTCGAAGAGACGGCATAGACAAGGATTTCGTCAGTGAAGAAAAAGTAATCGACTTCGTTTTAAATGCAATGCAGGATATTCAAACAAACTTGTTTTCTAGAGCTAAACTATTTTTAGACTCATCAATTATTTTTGCAGACCAATACAAGGACTTAAAGATTGGATTGGAACACAAGAAACTAGTCCAAGCTTATTGTTGTGATGAAGCAGCTGAAGAAATCATCAAGCAAGACACTCAAGCCACTAGCCGCTTGATTGAATTAACTAAAGAAGAAGGAAAATGCGTGATTACCGGCAAGCCTACTAAAAGCATGCATTACTTCGCCAAATCGTATTAAGAGAGCATTTAAAAAACTCTTTTTAACAGAATACTATTCCTGTTTTTTTTTCTTTTTTGATTAAACTTTTTCTCAAAAAGTTTAGCCCCGTAGTATAGTGGTCAAGTATAGCGGCCTTTGGAGCCGTAGACGGCAGTTCGAATCTGCCCGGGGCTATTCCTTGTTTTCGGTTAGTTTTCTTTCTCGTGAAGGGCTTTCTTTTATTAAAAGAAAGCGGTTCTTTCGAAGGGTTAAAATTCTTTTTCTACGTTATTTTTCGTAGCTAGTATAAGTGTTTTGAGACTAGTTTTGGAAAGGGTTTTGTTGAATTGTTTGTTGAATCGGTTTCTTTAAGGAATTTCAAGTCGTTCAAGAGTGCTAACGTTGCTTTTGATTCTGGTTTTAACGCTATAGTCGGTCCTAATGGAAGCGGAAAAACGAATATTGTCGATTCATTGCTATTTGCTTTCGGAGAATCGTCTTTGAAAGCTATGCGGGTTAAGAAGACGAGTGATTTGTTGGCGTCTAATGCTGGAGTGGCTGAAGTAACTGTTGTCTTGAGTGATGGCGAGAAAAAACACTCAGTTGCTAGAGTAATCCGCAAGGATGGAAAGCAAAAGTATTCTATGGATGGCCGCCGAGTGAAGAAGTACGTGATTGAAGAATTCTTATCCAAGCATAAGATTTCTTTGCATAATGTAATCAAGCAGGGTGAAGTGCAGAGAATTGTTGAAATGAACCCCAAGGACCGAAGGGGTTTGATTGATTTCGTTGCTAATGTTTCAGAGTACGAGTCTAAGAAGAAGGAAGCTCTTGGGGAATTGAATAAAGTCCAGCAAAAACTCAACGAGTCCAACGTGTTATTAGGCGAAAAGGAAGGTTTTTTGAAGGATTTGGCGGAAGAGAAAGAAAACGCCGAGAAATTCATTGAACTAGATGCTAGGATGAAAACCCTAAAGGCTACTTTGTTTTCTATTGACTTGAGTGCTTTGCAGAAGGATTTTGACTCGCTTGTTTCAAGCAATTTAGACTTGGAGTCTAGAATCAAAAAGCTGCATGAAGAAATCAAGTTAGTAGATGAAGAAATAATTTCTAGCCAAAAGCAAGTGGAAGAATTAAACCAGCAAGTTCTCTTGAAAGGAAAAGGCAAGGAAGTTGACTTGCAGAGGGAAATTGACGAGTTAAACAATTTGATTAGTCAAGGCAAGTTGTTGATTGATGAAAAAAAGGCCGAGACTCAAAAGCTTGAAGCTAAGCATAAGGAGTTAGGAATTGAAAAGCAAAAAGCGTTTGATGAAGTCAAGGCTCAAAAAATAGTTTTAGACGAGTTGACTTCAGAATTAAGCGAAGTTTCAGTATTATTGAAGAAAGAAGAAGGCGAATTGTTTTCATTAGTGGGAGAAAATTCTTCTTTGACTAAGGATTTTCATTCTTCAGTAAAGAAAATGCAGTCTTTAGAAGAAGAAATGCTTTCAGTAAAAGAACGATTAAACGAGATTCAAGCAGAAAACGGCAAGCAAAAAGAATTACAGCGAATAAAAGAACACGAATTAGATCGCTTGAAGCGTGGGGTAGTTGAAGAAAATTCTTCCAAACTAAAAGAATTACTCGATGGGTTAAAGGCTGTAGAAAAAGACTTGTTTTATTACGACAAGCAAGTAAGCGAGTTGTTTAGTGAAGAAAAAACTTTAAACAAGTCTCTCCAGGAAGCAGAGAAGGACTTGATTGAAGCTAGAAAGAAGGTTTCATTCCACGAACAAAGACTAAGACAAGCCGGCGGGTCTAGTGGCTTAATGGAAGCCAGTAATTCATTAAAACAATTCGATGGCGTTTACGGGGTAGTGCAAGAACTAGTTGACTTTGATTCAAAATATGCAGTGCCTATATCGATTGGTTTGGGTGCTAGGTTGTCTTTCATAGTAGTTGACTCGGTAAAAACTGCTGGAAAATGCATTAATCACTTGAAGAAAAACAACTTGACGAGAATGTCATTTATTCCTTTAGACAAGATTCAAGCTTCTGGAGTATCTAAACAAGACGAGTCTTTAAAGAAAGAAAAAGGCAGCGTTGACTTCTTGATTAACTTGCTCGATTTTGACGCGCAATACAAGAAAGCTTTAGAGTATTGTTGCGGGAACACGCTAGTAATGAAAGACTTTAATTCCGCTGAAGAACTAGTGGGCGAAGCGCGTTTAGTAACAATGGACGGCGAGTTATTCGAGCAGTCGGGATTAGTTACTGGAGGCGCTTCTAGTGGAAAAATCAATCCATTCCTTGAATCAAAAGAATTAGACAAGTGGGACTTAAAACTAAAAGAACTAGAATCAACTCGCTTGAGCGTGATTGATTCATTAAATTCAAACCGAGAATCTGCTAGCGAGTCGCGCAAAAAGAAAGCTGAGGCTGAATTGCGCAAGAAGACTTTTGATCTAGAAATACAACACTTGGAAAAGGAAGAAAAAGAAAACAAGGAAAAACTAGCCGACGTCAGGAAAGCAGTTTCTGAACTAGAAAAAGAAATCCTTTCCTGCTTAGAAGCAGTCAATTCGGGAGAAGAAGAACGTCGCGAACTAGTTCGCAAACTCTCTCAAATCAATATTGAGTACTTGCAATACAAGGAAAAAACCGACGTAGAAAAACAAGAAGCATTCGGCAATTCAGTTAAAGAAAAAGAACGAAAAGTTTCAGACTTGAAAATACGCGCTTCACAGTTATCTAGCGAAAAATCGTCAGCTGAAACCAAGCACTCTGTTTTCGAAAAACAACTAGCTTCAATAAAGAAACAAGAAGACGAATTAATTCAACAGCAAAACGATTATGCTAAAGTATGCAAGGAAGCTGACTCTCGTATTAAAAAAGCTCGAGATGACTTGAGGGAAAAATTAGAAGAACAAAAGAAAGTCGCAGGCAACTTGAAGGAATTATGGGACGCCAGAAGCGGTTTAGAAAAAAAGATTCGTGATTTTGGTGAAAAGAAATCCAAACTCCAATTCGAGTTGGAAGAAAAAATCAAGCCAAACAAGCAAAGCAACGAAGTCAAACGCGCTGGCTTGGAAGAAAAAATCAAGTCAGTCAAATTCCAACTAGATGACTTGGGCGAAGTAACTGTGTTAAAGAAAAACTTTGAAGACAAGCCTGGTTTACAGAGTGAATTAGACGAAGTCCATTCATTGATAACTAGTTTGGGCAGCATTAACATGCGTGCTATTGAAGACTATGACCGAAAAGCGAAAGACTTGTTGGAACAAAGACAACGCGTAGACCAATTAGGTCAAGAACGCGAGGCAGTTATTGGAATAATTAACGAGATTGAAGGAAGGAAAATCGCTACTTTCATGGATTCATTCAACGCAATAAACAAAAACTTCCAACACTTATTCGGCCAAATATTTACCGGCAAGGGATCGTTATTCTTGGAAAATAGTGAAAACCCGTTCGAAGGAGGACTTACTATACAAGTACAGTTGGACAACAAGGAAGTAAAGTACTTGGAGTTAATGAGCGGCGGAGAAAAGTCACTAATTGCATTAGTGTTCCTATTCGCCATGCAAGGCGTTAATCCTTCTGGAATATATGTTTTAGACGAGGCGGATGCCGCGTTAGATAATGAAAACTCTCGAAAACTACAGGAATTAATTTCTGCTTTAAGTAACGGAACACAATTCTTGGTTGTTACTCATAACGAAACGGTTTACAAGAAGGCGGGTTGCTTGGTTGGAGTAGCAATGCAAGGCAAAGAAGGCTCCAAACTAGTAGAAGTCAAGTTGAGTTCTGCTTGAGAGCTTTAAATTCTAGAATGGAGTTATTTTTCAATAATGAAACCGCTAGTCTCTGTAGTTATTCCTACTTATAATGAAGAGAAAAATATCGCTCGCACTCTAGAGTCGATTTTATCGCAAGAATTCAAGCAACCTTTTGAAATCATTGTCGCCGACGGAGAAAGTACGGATAATACTAGAGAAATAGCTAAAAAATACATTAAAGGCGTATACAAAGAAATCAAGCACACTATTGCTTCAGGAAGACAAGCTGGATGCGGTCACGCAGTTGGAGAAATACTTGTTTTCACTGATGCAGATACTATCGCTCCAAAAGACTGGCTTGCTATAATGGCTAACCGCTTCAATGATCCTAACGTAGTCGCTGTTTACGGTACTGCCGAAGTAGCTAACCCTACTTTCTTGGAAAAATTATTCGCTCGACCCGCTTTTTCGAGTTACTTGTGGATTCTAGCAGTGCTAGGAATGCCTTCAGGAGCGGGTTTTAATATTGCCGTACGCAAGAAAGACTTTGACGCAGTCAAGGGATTCAAGACCGAACTAGTAACTGCTGAAGATATTGAATTATTAAAAAAACTAAAAAAACGCGGGAAAGTAGTATTCGAACCCAAGTCGTTTGTAACTATTTCTCCCAGAAGAATTCGTGCTTGGGGACTGCTTAAATTCACTGCCTTTCACGTCAAAAACTTGTTCGAAATCCACTTCCTAGGAAAATCAGAAAAAGAATACGAACGAATCCGCTGAAAGGGGGAAAACGAGTCCGGTCGAGGTACAACGCCCCCATGCGGACACCGGAATCGTGGTCGGTCTTTGGTTTTTAAACCAGCTTCAGTTGTCTATTTCCGCACAAGTGCGGGGAGATGAAGCAATATGAAGATTGATGTTTCAAGGATTTCGTACAAGGATTTAGAAAGAGTTTTTTCCGACGCGGATTACAACGTTAGAGAAATAATCCATCAAGGCGGAAGAGTCATTCTAGACTGCGTTCCAAGCATTCAAGAACAAGTTTCTATTCCTTCTCTTTCTTTTGCTTAATTTTATTTTTTTCTTAGCAATGCGGTTACTTTTTCTTTGTATTTCTTTATTTCTTCTTGATCCATTGTTTTAGGGTCGAGACTTATTATTTTTTCAAGCAATTCAGCATCTCCTTTAGTTACTGCATCCCAGTAAATCGAGTGGTACTCTCTAAAATTAGGTGAAGAAACTAGTTTTTTGAACACGTCGCTTAACGTTAATGGGTTGAAAACCGTTCTTATTCTAGCTTGCCTTAATTCAGTTGTACTTAAGCTAATTGCTTTTTTTTCTAATGCTTCTTCTATTTGTTTGTTTCTTTGCAACCCTGCGTTCAAGAAATCTAAGTAGTCTTTAATTCGTGCTGAATCGCTTGGTTTTAAAGTTGAAAAAAAGTCCTTCATTTTGTCGGATATAGCTATGGTGTTGCTGGGTTTTTTTCGGTATTTCAAAAACAAGTTTTTCAACCGAGTAGCAGTGAAATCTGTATAGTAACCTTCATTGATTAGTGTTCTAAGCGTTTCTGCAAAATGTCGTGTTGCGTTTATTTTCTTGTCTTCTTTGCTTAAGCCGCGTTCGTGTTCGTTTAATACTCTCGCTATGTGTCTTAAATTAATTTTTTTTTCAGCCAAGTCTTTTGACAATTCTGGGTGGAACGCGCTTATTTTATCTAGCGCTGAGTTTCTTCTCAAACGAGTGTAGTCACTTGCGATTGCTTTGAATAACTTCATACTTTATAATAACAAAATGCAAGGTTTTTAAAGCCTAGCAGCCTATATTGTTTTGCAATCCTTCGAATTAGTTATTCGTTTTTTTAACCAAACTTTTTAATAAAAAGTTTTGTGGGTGATATTCTAATGACTGAGCAAACTGAGCAAAAAATATTCAAAGGCACTACTACTGTAGGCGTTACTTTCAAGGACGGAGTAGTTATTGCTGCTGACAAGCGTGCTAGTTTTTCGACTTTCATTGCTTCTAGGGAAGTAGAAAAAATTCAAGTAGTCGGTGATCGCGTTGCAATGACTATGGCAGGCGGAGTAGGCGACGCTCAAACTCTGGTACGAATAATGAAAGCAGAACTTGCTTTGTATAAGTATTCTCGCGGTCAAGAAATGTCTATTAAGGGCGCTGCTACTCTCTTGGCTAACGTTCTTCAAGGAAACAAGTATTTTCCTTACTTGGTTCAAATGATTGTTGCTGGTTTTGACGTGCAGCCAAGATTGTTTGATTTAGACCCATTAGGCGGTTTAATGGAAGAACGCTATGTTTCGACTGGTTCAGGCAGTGTTGTTGCTTATGGTGTTTTAGACGATTACTTTAAGGATGGAATGAGTCAAGATGACGCAGTTCGTTTGGCAGTGAAAGCTGTTTCTTCAGCTATGAAGAGGGATTCAGCTACTGGTGACGGAATTGATGCGTTAGTCGTTACGGAAAAAGGCATCAAGCGTTTTTCCAAGGACGAAGTTAAAAACTTTTTAGCCAAATAGTTTTTTTTTGATTTTAATGAATAGAGACTGATAAAATGGATTCGAATAATGCAGTTACTGTAAAGGATTTAGAACACTTAGTTAAGGAAGTGCTTCCTCCTCAGTGCGAGTTGACTAAAGTAGAGCCTGAAGGCCCTCAAGTCGTCTTGTATTTGAAAAACATTAAAGCGTTTTATGAAGACGACAAGTTGATTACTAAGATCGCGGCTAAAGTCAGGAAGAAAATCTTGTTGAGAGTAGACGCTTCTGCATTAATGCCTCCAACTAAAGCGTTAGAAGAAGTCAAGAGTTTGATTCCAGTAGAAGCAGGCGTGGCAGACATTAAGTTTGATCCTGTTTTTCACGAAGTAGTAATTGAAGCATTAAAACCCGGTTTAGTTATTGGAAAAGGCGGGTCTGTGTTGAAGTCAATTATTTTAACAACCGGCTGGAGTCCTCGCGTATTGCGATCTCCAACTAGTCCCAGCGAGATAGAGAAAGCAATTCGCAATTCTTTAATAATCAACAGCGAGTCACGCAAGAAGTTCTTGAATACTCTAGGCAAGAAAATGCTTTCGCCTCCATCGTCTTGCGATTGGGTTAAAATGACTGCGTTAGGCGCATTCAAGGAAGTAGGTAGGAGTTGTATATTGATTCAAACCCCTAAGAGCAACGTATTGCTTGATTGCGGAATGAATATTGATACCTCAGACCCAACTCGAGCGTACCCTTACTTGAGCGCTATGGGCTTGTCATTAGACCAATTAGATGCAGTTATTTTGAGCCATGCTCACTTGGACCACTCTGGATTCATTCCTTACTTGTACAAGTACGGTTATGATGGTCCTGTTTATTGTACTCCTCCAACTAGGGACTTGACGGTCTTGCTGCAACAAGACTGCATGAACGTAATGAATTCAGAAACTCAATCAGGCGCTCCTTTTGGAGAAAAAGACGTCAAGAAGCAATTAAACAACATGATTTGCCGAGATTATGGAGAAGTAACAGACGTTACTCCTGACATTAGGTTTACTTTCTACAACGCTGGACACATTTTAGGCTCAGCAAGCGTTCACTTGCATATTGGAGACGGCTTGCACAACTTAGTGTACAGTGCAGACATCAAGTACGGTCGAACTAACTTGTTTGACCCAGCTGAAACTCGATTCCCTAGAGCCGAAACCTTGATTTTAGAAAGCACTTATGGTGGAAAAGACGACTTGCAGCCTAGGTTGGAAGACTGCGAGTCAAGACTAGTTAAAATAATTCGCGACGCTATTGAGAGAAAAGGAAAAGTATTGATTCCTGTCTTTGCAGTAGGCCGCGCTCAAGAAATCATGCTAATACTAGAAAACGGGCTGAGAGACTTAAACGTTCCCGTATACATTGACGGCATGAGCAAGGAAGCCTCAGCAATACACACGGTTTACCCTGAATACTTGAGGAAAAACGTTCAACGCAGGATTCTTCAAAACAATTCTCCATTCGAACACCCAATGTTCAACAATGTAGTTTCAAAGGAAAGAAAAGACATTGCTGAAAGCGAGGAACCAGCCGTAATTCTAGCTCCTGCAGGAATGCTTTCTGGCGGAACTAGTCTTCAATTCCTAAAAATGCTTGCCCACGATGAAAAGAACTCGTTAGTATTCGTTGGTTATCAAAGCGCTTTGTCGCTAGGTAGGAAAATCCAGTCAGGCGCTAAAGAAGTTCCGGTAATGAATGAACGCAGCAAGCTTGACGCTTTGAAAATAAACATGTCTGTTTATACTGTAGATGGCTTTTCTGGACACGCTGACCGATCACAATTGCTAGCTTACATACGCAACTTAAGACCAAAGCCTCAAAGAATCTTTACTAACCACGGGGACGAAGCAAAGTGTGAAGAACTAGCACGCTCATTGAACAAAATGATGCACATCGAGTCGCGTTCTATAATGAACTTGGATACCATCCGCTTGAGATGAACATACTAATAACTGGTACTCCTGGAACAGGAAAAACTTTCTTCGCTAAAGAACTATCTAAAAAACTAGGCTTGGAACTAGTAGATGTTACTGCCTTAGTAAAAGAAAAAAAAATTTACAAAAAACAAGGACGCGAGTTGGAAGTAGACTTAAAGAAATTGAAAAAAGAACTAGAAAAAAAAGACGATTGCATTATTGAATCGCACTTGTTGTGCGAGTTTTCTCTAGGGAAAGAAGTAATCGTGTTGCGCTGCAACCCGAAAGAATTAGAAAAACGCTTGAATGCGAGAAATTATTCGAAGAAAAAAGTTTTAGACAACGTGTTGCTTGAAGCGCTAGATTATTGTTTGATAAAAAGTGAAGAAAATTATGCGACCGTAAGGCAATTAGATAATACTCGCGGTCGTGCTTTAGCGAATTTTTTAAACAAAAAATTTGATTCAAACGTACGCTGGTTGAACGAGGAAACGATTAAAAAGCATTCTCGCTTGCAAAAAGCTTAAAATCACATTCAATTATAATTTGCTAACTCATTTTCACAATAGAGGTGGACTAAAAAGTGCCTAAAGAAAAACAAGACGACTTTGATGAAGAAGAAGATTTTGACGACGAAGAAGAATGGGACGAAGAAGATTTTGACGACGAAGACGAATAAAACCGTCTCATTTTTTTTCCTGCATTGATTGTACTAGCTGAAGAGTTATTACGTCAGTCGGAATTGCTTCTTCTTTTTTTATTCCTATTTTTTCCAACAATTCGAAGGCCTGCTTTTCCTGATTTTCTCTAGTGCGTACAAGCTTCGTTTTAGGAATGGCTATTTCTATGAATGAACCAAACCCATCTATTTCAAACACGCTTGCTTTAATTAGTGAATAATTAAATCTCCACTCTATTACTTCTCGGTTTACTGCTTCAGCGTAACCCAAGTTATCTAAGTCTTCTTCTATTGAGTAACTGTTTTGAAGCTGTAGATTTAATTGCTCTTCTTCTTGAGCCATGTAGCCGTCAAACAATATCGTCTCGTTTTCGGTTTTCTTTTCAGTGCGAACAATAAAGTAAGTAAAAGCTGTCTCGCCCAGTTGTTTGGCGTGAATTCTGTCAATGAATTCCCCGCCAGAAACAAATTTAGCCTTGTTTTTCTTTAACGCGTACACTGTTTTATCCGCGTCCTTTACTTCGGCAACTAGCCTTTGTTCCGGCAAGCCCCATTTGAGCATATGCAGTTTAGGCTTCTTTTTCTCGAACAATTTTTGAATAAACGACAAATCCATGTTAACGAATTACGCAAGCGTATTATTAATGTTTATTTAGAACTAAAACAATTTTTTTCCATTATTGTATTTTAAAAACAAGAACGTGGCGCCGCCTACTAAAGCGACTCCTGCGAAACCTAATGGCAAGTAGTCGGTTGAGTTTTGTTTTTCTGGAGAAACTTTCTTCGCAATAGTCAAAGCAGTCAAGTAATTACCGTTCTTTAACGCGGTTTTAGCGTCTTCAATAATGCTTTTATCTTGTATAGCGTAATCGCTAGTTTTTTCATCCGCTAAAGAAACCTCGTTTTCTGCTTTTGACTTAAAACCTTCAATTACTTCCGTTGTTTCTTCTAAGTTTTTTCTAGCATCTTCCAAGTTTTTTTGAATTAGTTCCTTAGAATAAGAGTTTTTCTTCCCGGAATTCACCGCCTGCCATGCTTTTTCTACCGGCGCTAGCAACGTGTTAATTTCTTTAATCAACAATTGAGTCTTTTGGTATTCAACACTGCTTTTCTGCGCGTAAGAATCGCCAGCAAAAGCTGCATCCATAGTTTTTTCTATTTCACTCTTGTTTTTCAACAATTCTTGATAGTAAGCGAATTCGCTACTCAAGTCTGGTGTTGGTTCGGGGATAGGTTGAGTTGTGATAGTTGGTGTAATAGTTGTTTGTTCGAATTCCTCAATAGGTAAGTAAGTAGTTTTTTCGGTTACTATTGTTTTTTGTTCAAACGCGTTAATTCCGTTTAGTATTATAAAATTATTTTCTTGAATTGCGTCTCCTAAAACTATTTCATCACTAGTTTTTTCACTAGTCTTAATTTTTTCTTCAGTGCTCAAACTAGTCGGGTTAGTGAATGTAATTTTGGTTTGAAAAACGGTTTTATCAACGTAATCAATTTCCTGCTCTTGTTTTTCCACCTCAAGATTCCAGCTAATTAGTTCTGGAGTATTTTCTTTAACGTAATCCATTGCTTGGTTTAAGTTTTCACTAGCTTTCTCAAATTCTTTGCTTTTAGACAAGTCTAACTCGTTGCTTGAAGTAAACAAGTCTAAAGCGTTTTTCACTGCATCAACTTGTTTTTTTGGAAGACTCAGCGAAAGCAATTCTTCAGCGCTTGCCTGCATCCAACCGTATTCTTCTAAAAATTCTGCTTTAATTTCCGCCTCGGTTCGGGTTATTGTATCATACAAGAATTCTTGTTCTCTTTCGTCAGCATAATTCAAATTCTTCAAAGATTCCTGGATTATTTTTTCTTTTTCAGAAAAATCATCATTGTTTTTTATTAGGCTAAGCAATTGTTCTGCTTTAGATTCCGTTTCAATCTTTAAGAAATCATTCTTATCTATTTTTGAAAACAATTCCTTCAATTCTTCAGAGTATTTGTACTTATCTTTGATTCTTTTGCCAATTGCTCCGGAAAAAGTTTTTTTGTTATAGTTGATTTTAATCGTTGAAAAAGAACCTTCGTCTAGCTTGTCGTCTATTTTTCTTTCCAGTAAACTGGTTTCTTCATCCAAGTTGTTTTCTATCCTTGTTGCTTCTCTTTCTAATTCGTTGATTTTAAGGATTGCTTGTTCTGACTCGCTTACTGATTTCTCATGCAAAGCATTGCTTTCTCCAATGAATCCTTTTTCTAAAGATTTTATTTTCTTCAACGCTTGCTCTCGGTCTTGATTTGCGTAGTCGATTAATTGCTTTACTTCAGAAAACGATTCCCTAGAATCAAACCAGTCAAAAACCAGCGTTTTTTCGCCTGAATCAAAATCACTTATTGCTTCAAGCAATTGCGAATCGATTTTTTTAAATTCTTTCCTAGCTCCCTGTAGTTTCGAATCACTTTGCTTGCTTAATTCATTGTTTTCTTTTTCTAATTGTTTCAATCCATTAATTGTTTTTTCGATTAATTCTTTCTGCTTGAATAGTATTCCTTTGTTTTCGAATACTTTGTTTATTATTTCTTGATAGGAGGCCGTCCAATCCCTTAGTTTTTTGTTTAAAGAAACCAAGTCTCCAGACAAGCCGTTTGTCGATTGTTTTTGAATTTTTTCGCTTTCACTTTTTAATTCACTTATTACTCCCGAAGCTAGTCCGGGGTATTCTTCTGAAAACGCGTTTTCCAAAACAATTGCCTTCTCGTCAATCAAGTCATTGGCAGTTTTTACTGCTTCTAGAGCTTTTTTTACTGCTTTTTTCATTTTATCATTGCAAGACAACTGGTTGCTGATGGGATTGCCTATAATCAAGCTGTTTGCTACGTCTGTTTGCGCGTTTTTTATTTCCTCCTTTGCCTCGGTTAATAAGAGAATGACTTGTTTGAATTCTGTAGAGCCAAGGCTTGTAGAAATTTCAGGCTGGCTCGGAAAACAAGGGTAAAAGAATTCCTTCGGTTCATCTAACAAGTAATTGTATTCAGACAAAAATGCTTGGGAAAAAACTGAAAGCAACAACAAAAACAGTATTTTTTTCATGTTTTTGTTCTTGAGTTAACGCGTTAAAAAACCTTAATCGAGTTAAAGCAAATTATTATTTTTCGTTCATTTTTCGTCTAATGGTTTTTTATTTTGGTTTTACTGAATTTTGTTGAATGAAAGATCGTTTTTCGTTTAGGAAAGTCGTTGCAGTTGGAAGTGTATTGACTACTTTAGCTCTAGGCGTTTTTGGCCATAGGGCGTATGTTGACCACGTAAATAATCTTAATAATTCCAGGGCGAAAGTTACTTTTTCTTTTTCATATCATGAACGCGCTAGTGATGCAGATCAGGCTGTGCAGAAAATTAATGAACTAAACCCATCTGTGGTTGTTTTGGAAAGTATCGGTAGAGAAGAAGTACATCGTGATATTGAGTCTAAATTTGGAACTAATAATTTCGAAACGCATTATCCTGCTTATGCTCACCATCCCTTTTTAGGAAGAGTTTTGAAGACTGCTGAAAATAGTGGTTCTAAAATTTTTTTCATAGAGCGTTATTCTCAAAAGGAATTTGATCAGTTAAACTCGATGGATAAGCAAGTCCGAGAACTTAACAATCACGCTTCGAGTCATTTAGTTGATGGAAATTTGTCTAGAGCTATTGAGTTATTTAAGAATTCTTTAGTTTTAGAATCGAAACGAGATAGGTATAGAGAAGATTATTTAAAGTCTGCTTTTTCTAGTCTTGGTTCGGATTTAATAAAAAGATATCCTGATTTAAAAGGTCAAAAAATGAGTGTTTTAGTTTGTTTTGGTTCAGCACATTATGCTAAACTGCATGAACACGCTTCTCAATCTGGTTTTAGCGGAGTAAGTATTTTTCCTAAAGAAATTGTTTCAGAACCTGCTGCCGAAATCATTTCAACTTTGGCTTATTCTCCTAGTAAAAATCCGAATAAGGAAGAACTTGCTAAAGCGTTATTGCATAGGGCATCATTAAGCTATTTGGCCAATCAAGGTTTGAGCAACTCTCTTGCTTCTAAAGTTGCGTCTGCTAAACTGAGCGAACTTGATTATTCCGGATTAGAACAATTAGTTTCCGGAGGTTTCAATCCAAGTGTTAAGCTTGCTAGTTGGCCTAAAACTCATTCTGAAGCAGTTAACTTCCTGAAGCAAAAAGGAATTGCTTCAAACGAATAATTGTGCGTAGTATTATATTTTTTCCAGTTCTTTTTGTTTAAGGTGGGTTTTTGCGAGTATTCAAGCACGGTGATTCGTTAGCTATAGTATTGCCTGATTCAGTAGCGAAAGCTGTTTCGGCTAGGGTTAATGATGATGTTGATTTTTTAGAAGTCAAGCCTGGCGTTTTTGTTTTAGTATTCAAAGAATCATTAAAGAAAGAACTCGCCCCACTAGTTCCTGACCACCAAGTAAAGCCAAAGAAGACGGGTTTGCTTGATAAAGGATTTTTAGTAGTTCAAGATGAAGAAAAAGCCAAAGAATTATCTATTCAATTAGAACCTGAAATAAAATCCGGCAACGTCTTGGGCGTACGTGGCTTCGACAAGCGTTATTACATTGTTAGCAAGTGGTTTCTCGAACAACAATCGCCTAAGCTTTATGCTTTCATGAAGGAAAAAGACTGTAGAGTGCAAGAAATAGCCGACTTCCTTAAAATAAGTTTAGAAGCGGCACAAAGCCTTGTATTCGTCTTGAAAGAAAACGGCGAATTGTTAGAAAAAAAACAAGGATTGTATAAATTGATTTAAGCAAAACTATTTATTAGCTTGAAAACAAAGTCTTTACATGGGTTTAGAACAAATTTACACGCCTCAAAGCCAAACGGGAATTACTTCCTTCAAGGACTCTACTGGCAGTGCTATAATAATGGATCCCAAGCTAGTAGTCGGATTCACTATTGCTTTCATCATACTAGAATTTGCCCTTCGCTTTACTGTTGGCCAGTGAATTAGTTTTAATAATCTCTAAGCAATTACTTTCTATTAATGGCTAATCGAGCGCTTGAATCATTAACAAAGGAATTGCCTAACGTATTAATTGCGGCAATACTTTTAGTCATATTATTAATAGTCTTGACTAAGTTTCAATGGATTAATTGTTCTCAAGTTCCCGGTAATTGGTGCCAGATTTACTGCGATTATGTAGAACAATCCCACTCTAGAATAGGCATCGTTTACGGCGATGACGGAATCGGAAATGAACAAGAATTATACCAATTTCTTAGAACAGTCCGGCCTAATTCAGTAGTACAACTATACCATATCAATACTACTAGCCAGGGCCTGCTTAGTGATTTTGACGCAGTAATCTTCATGAAAGCCAAGACTATTTCATCCCGCCAAGTATTAACAATAAACGATTACGTTTCTCGAGGCGGAACAATAGTGTGGATTGGCGACTCTGGAACGCAACACTACGTTGACGACTTTGATTTGATTACTGCCCGTGAACAAAACGCTTCGTTTTACGAACAATTACTCATAGAAAACATTTCAATCGGTTCACTCGAGTACCAGTCTAGACTAGCTGAAGCCAAACAACAACAATGGTACGCTTTATTGTATAATCAATCATTGATTCAAGGATTTGATGCTTTAGAACCAATAGTCGCCGCTAAATTCATTCGCGTCAAAGACGCTTCCGGCGTAGTAGAATTAAGAGGAATCTTGCGCAATCACGCTATCTATAATGGTTTGAGCGTTAACGTTTCGTTCAATTCTCCTAAGTACGCTTTAGTAAAACAAGACGATTCTAGAGTAACTTTAATCGCTGACTTGAAAGACGGCAACGAGTTTTACCCTGCAGTATTCGAATCGCGTTATGCCGGCAAGATAATTTATTTTGCAGTGCCACTAGAACAAATTCGTTCTCCTGCTTTAGTGAATAACTTGTTCGATTACCTCGTTACATGCTAGACAAAGTTTATTAAGCTGGAAACCGCCTATTAAATATTATAAACTTAACGATTTCGAAAAAGAAAATATTAGTATTTGGTGGTGCAAAAAATGTCGAGAACAAAAGGACAAGCTGGTCAACCATTCATGGAGAGCGCTATACCTCTTATTTTGATTGTAGTACTAGGATTATTCATTGCTGCAAGGTTTGGCTACTTGGATTTAAGCAGTGTTCCCGTTGTAGGAAACTTGTTGCCGGGTTCTCGCATTAATGTTGGAGTACTAGGAACTCCTTCAGAAGCATTATTAAAAGAATTAAGAAGCGAAGACGCTAGAATTGCTGGAATTACTTATATCGCTGCATTGCCTCAAGAAGCAGTAGTTAAAGGCTCGCTAAAGAATTTTGACATTATTATCATGCAAGGAGAAATCTTCTGCGACAGAACTGCAAGAGAAGCAGTTCGCGACGCTGTTCAAGGCGGAAAGAAATTATTATTAATTGGCAACGCTTGCACTCGAGTTCATGACGATCGAACTGTTTACGGTTGGGATTTTGTCTTGAAAGACGTAGTGCCAGTCAAGTTGTCTAACATTCAAGCTCATGAAATCGTTGGCCCAGAATCAAGAAGCGTTAACGGCAGAGTAAGAATAATTTCACAAGACCACCCAATCTTTAACGGATTGCAAGGCTTGCAATTCAGTGGAACAGTTACTTCAATCTTTCCAACTCCAAACTCTGACGTACTAGCTTACGTTGACGAGTACGGCAACAATCCAGTAGGACCAGCTGAATTCGCAATAATCGAAAGCAAGGGCTTGCTAGCTGGAAAAACCATGTACTTCGCCTTCGACCCAGGTACAATGATTTCTTCAGGCAAGGGCGGAAGAAACATGTTCATCAGCACGTTGCTTTACTTAAAGAAAGGAAACAACTAAAAACACTCTCTTTCCTTATTTTACTATTTCTTCAATTTTTTTTTCCTATTCAATCCCTACACAAAAAACTCGAGGTGTCAATCAAAAATGGAAGACCAATCAACACAAAAACCAGATGGAAACATTATCTACGTCGGCAGCAAGAACGTAATGAGCTACGTGCTAGCAATAGTCACTAAATTCAACCAAGGCTCGACTGAAATTCAAGTAAAAGCCAGAGGCGCTGCAATTAGTCGCGCGGTAGATGCTACTCAAATAGCCAAACACCGATTCATCAACACGCTAGAAATAACCGGATTCAAAGTCACTACTGAAGAACTACAATCAGAAGATGGTTCAAACAGTAGAGTATCAAGCGTCACACTAACACTCAAAAAGTAGATCACCAACCTAGGGGGAAACCCCCTACTTCGGTGTACTCGTCACCCCCTTTAAATTTAGGGTAAAGCTTTTTCAGCAAAAAAGGTTTCTTTAATCAAATTTTCTTTTTAAAGAAAATTTGGGCTCGTAGGTCAATGGCAGACCGCCTCCATGGCATGGAGGAGGCTGCGGGTTCAAGTCCCGTCGAGTCCATGCAACTTTTAGGAAAAGTTGCATCAAAAAGGCTTTCAACCCAACAAAGCTTTACCAAAAAGTTGCATTAAAAAGTTTTTTTAACTCTGTTTCTCAAATTTTTTTCATGGAGGCATGTCGTTTTTGTTCTATTAGTCAGCATAAGCTAGATGCAGCTATTGTTTTTGAAGACGAGTCAGTAATTGCTTTCATGGACAAGTACCCGTTAGTGGATGGTCACTTGTTGGTTGTTCCTAAAAAGCATTTTGAGAGTTTTATTGACTTGGATCACGAGTCTGCTTTTGACTTGGTTAAAGTAATTGGTAAATTAGAGAAGGCGTTAATGGATGGCGTTGGTTGTGAGGGTGTTGACTTGCGTCAGCATTTTCGCCCGTTCTTGCCTGAAAGCACTCTTGTTTTGAGACACTTGCATTTGCATTTAGTTCCGCGTAGAATGGGCGACGATCTTTATGACAAGGCGTTGAAGCATGAGGGTTCTCTTCGCAGAGAGCCTTCTCTTGTTGAATTAACTAGTTTAGCTAGTAAAATCAAGGCAAGAATAAGGTAGAAAAACCCTTTTCATCACTATAATTACTGCGTTTTTTTTTGTTTGCTTAAATTTTAGTTTTTTTTTTCTGAAAAATTTGATCAAACTTTTCTTAAAAGTTTGGGCTCGTAGTCGAGTGGTTAAGACGCTTCGTTTACACCGAAGAAATCCGGAGTTCAATTCTCCGCGGGCCCACTTGCCCACTTGTTGGGTTTTTGATCAAACTTTTTAGTAAAAAAGTTTGGTTGTAATTCTCCGCGGGTTCATTTTAAGCGTTTTGAATTTATTCGTATGCCAAAAACTAGAGTTGTTGAAAAAGTTTTGCCTCGTTTTGCTAGTCATGCTTTAACTTCTTTACTGGAGTTAAATCCTGGTTTGCATTCGTTGTTGAAAAAACCTATTTCTTTGAAGGATGGTATTGGTGTTGAAGGAATTAGTATTCCTTTTTCTAGGACTTTAAAGAGTTCAGAATTGACTGCGTTGATTGCTCACTTTAAGAACCACTTGCCTTTTGAAAATCATGCTTCCTCGAGTAAGGGAGAAACAGGAATTTTAGTTGGCGGTTTTGGCGCTACGGGTTTAGTTTTAAGGCGTTATGAATAGCAGGGTGTTTTGGTTTTGCAAATTGGATTTGTTGGTAAGCCTTCGGCTGGAAAGAGTACTTTGTTTTCTGCTGCTACGTTGGTAGATGTAGCTATAGCTAGTTATCCGTTTACTACTATTGAGCCTAACAAGGGTGTTGGTTTTGTTCGAGTAAAGCCGTGTTCGTGTTTGGATTTCAAGACTCAATGCAATCCTCGCACTGGTTTTTGCGTTAACCACGTGAAGGCGTGGGAATGGGTAACCAATTCTTGGATGACTTGCGGCAGGCTGATGTGCTCGTGCACGTAGTTGATGCGAGTGGAAGTACTAATGAGAAGGGGGAAATGGTTTCTGCTGGAAGTCACGATCCTTGTTTAGATGTCGAGTTTTTAGAGAAGGAAGTTGACTTGTGGTATTTTGGTGTTGTCAAGAAGAATTGGTCTAAATTCGCAAGAATGCCTTTCGAGTCTAAAAACAAGAAGATTGAAGCAATGAGTCAAAACTTGAGTGGTATTGGTGTTACTGCTAAGAGTATTTCTATTGGTTTAGACAAGCTTGGTTTGGGTGAAAAAAAATTAAGCGAGTGGACTGAAGATGAAATGCTGAGTTTTGCAAAGCTTTTACGTTCTTTAAGCAAGCCTATTGTTGTTGCTGCTAACAAGGCTGATTTGCCTTCTGCTGAGAATAATTTAAAGAAATTAAGAGAAAAATTTCCTGGCTTGAAGATTATTGCTTGTTCTGCTGTTGCTGAATTGACTTTAAAGAAAGCCGCAAAGAATGGTTTAATCGAGTATTATGCTGGAAATCCTGATTTTAAGGAATTAAAGGAATTAAGCCCAGAACAATCTAAAGCATTAACTTACATTAAGGACTCTGTTTTGAATAAGTTGGGTTCGACTGGTGTTCAAAGCGTTCTAGAAGAAGCAGTCTTCAACGTGCTTGGTTACGTAGCGATTTACCCTGCTGGTACTAAGACTTTAACTGACTCGCAGGGTCGAGTGTTGCCTGATTGTTTCTTAATGCCTCCTGGCACTACAGCGTTGGATTTTGCTTTCAAGCTGCATACTGATTTTGGTACTAATTTTATTGCAGCCGTTGACGTGAAAACTAGGCTGCAAATAGGTAAAGATCACGTCTTGAAGAATCGCGACGCGGTAGAAATTCGCGCCAACAAATAAAATTATTTTTTGTGTATGTAGACGACGTCGCCGTCTTGAAGCTTGTGGTGCAAGCCGACTTTTTGGCCGGGGTGTTTTGCTGATTTGCCCCATACTTCTGCGAACTTGAATTCTTTCTTTAATTCTCGGTGTACTAAATCGCACAAGTCTGCTACTGTCGCGTTGCGGCGCATCATTAACGGCGCATCCATGTCTGCTTTTTCGAACTTGCTGCGAGTGAATATTCTAATCAATCCAAGCTTGTCGTAAATTGCTTGTTTTAATTCTTCAATGCCTATGTTTTTTTCTGCCGAGATTTTCACGAAGTCTTTATCGAGTTTTTTTAAGTCTTCTTTTTTTGCTAAGTCTATTTTGTTTAATACTCGCAAGGATGGAATAAAACGCCTGTTTCCAAGCAATGCGTCGATCAATCGCTCAACCGTAGCGTCTTCGCGAATGTTTACTATCGCGCTGAAAATTCCGTATTCGCCTAATACTGAAGCTACTAGCTTGTCATTCAAGTGAGTTGGTTTGACTGAATAATTTACTTCTATTCCGCCCGATTCAGTGCGTTCGATTACGATGTTGGGTGGTTTTTGGTCTACTCGAATTCCTATTTCTCCCAATTCGTCAATCAATTTGTTAACGTATCCAGGGTCTTTCACGTCTACTACTAGCAAGATCAAGTCTGAATTCCTAGCAACTGCTAAAACTTCTTTTCCTCTACCAACGCCTTTTGATGCTCCTCGAATGATTCCCGGCAAGTCTAGCAATTGCAATTGCGCTCCTTTGTAATGTAAAATGCCTGGCACTACTGTCAAAGTAGTAAAAGCATAAGCCGCTGTTTTAGAACCCGCTCCAGTTAACGCGTTTAACATAGTGGATTTTCCTACTGAGGGCAATCCAATGAATACTATAGTCGCGTTTCCTGATTTTTTTACGTCGAATCCCTTGCTTGGTCCTTTGCGTCCGCTTCCGGATTCGGCTTGTTCGCGAAGCTTCGCTAGCTTGGCTTTAAGCATTCCCAAATGGTGTTCAGTACCCTTGTGCTTCTGGGTTTTTTCCATTTCTGCTTCTATTTCAGCAATCTTTTCACTAATACCCATTTGTAGTAACTCGCTTGTTTTTTTTTAGAATAAGATTTAGTTAACTAAGCTTATAAAATTAGAATAGGAAGAAAGAATTAAGCTGGTGAGATGAAGACGACTGTGTCTCCTCTCAAGAAGATTGATCCTAGCTTTCTCTTCAAGTCTCCGTTTTCTAGTTCTTCAGCATTGTCTAAAACTAGGTTCATGTGAACGTCGAAGCTGTTTAGAGTACCGCGGATTTCAACGCTTCCTTTAAGCTTGATTAATACTGGGTTGTTTAACGCCGCGTTCAATAAATCGAATGGTCTCTTTTCGCTCAAAAAAATCAATCCTCCCAAAAAAAATTCAAAAAGAAATAATTGCATTCAGTATAATAAGCTTTATTGTTTCTTGCTGAATAAGCGAGCAAAGAATGCAGATATTCCCGCGAACAAGCCTGGTCTTTTTTGCGTTGGGTTGGAATCAATTTTTTGTCCTAACAATAACGCTGCGAGTTTAACCATTGACTTAGAGAATGGAGAATTGTGAGCGCGAACAACGACTGGTACTTGCAATGCTCCGCTTCTGCGGACTTCAATGTCTTCAGGAATGATTACTAGTACTGGTAAATTCATTGCTGTTTCAATGTCTTGAACTGATACTTCTGACTTGTCGTTCAAGCTGCGATTAATGATTAATCCTCTGATTTTGATTCCTCTTTTTTCAGCGAGTCCCTTGACTTTCAATACGTCTGCTAAAGAAGAAGGTTCTTGTGTAACTATTAAAATCATTTCACTTGCGCACTCGATAGCAGCTAAAGCATCGTCACCCAATCCGGGCGGTGAATCAACTATTACGAAATCGTTTTTAGTGTCTAGAGTTTTAACGGCGTTTTTTAATCGAGCGTGGTCGACGTTTTCAACTTTGTCTAATGATAGTCCGGCTGGAACGTATCTTAAATTGTTTGGTCCTTCGTATACTGCGTCCAACACGTCGTTTTCTCCGCTTAACACGTTGTGCAATGTAATCGGTGCTCGGTCTATTCCGAGCATTAATCCCAAGTTGGCCATGGCGATGTCTGCGTCTACTACTGTGACTTTTTTTCCAGCCATTGCTAGGACTAGTCCTAAGTTTAGAGTAATAGTGCTTTTTCCAACGCCTCCTTTACCTGAGGCTAAAACGATTGAAGTCATTTTTGAGTTGCATCCTTTTCAATATTTTTACTTATTTTAGCGAAGACGTCTTCCTTCTTGGTGGTAACGCCTATTTCTCCCATTTTATACTTAGACAATACGTCTTCTTTAGTTTTTTTCTGCGCCGTGTTTTTTAATTCTTCCTCGAATAAAGGCGAGAATGATTCGACTTTGATTTTTTCGATCGCGTTTTCTTCAGGAGTGAAAATCATTCCCTCATTGACAACGAAAATCAAGTGTACTTGTTCTAGTTCTAGAGTGTAAACATCAATTACTCCTTGTTTGGCTGCAATCGCGTTTAGCACTCGGGGGAAGGCTTCTTTTCCCATGAATGTTTTTTCATGCTTGTAGTACTCGTAAGCGCATCCAACGATTTTGCCGTTGTCGAAAATAATCGTTCCTTCCTCTATGCCGCCGTTTCCTTTCAAAGCAATCGCTAGATAGCCAGTAATGTTTTTGGACTTGATTTCCTTGACTAAAGACTTGAAGTTAACTGTTGCTAAGTCAATTCCTTGCTTTAACGGCTTTCCTCTGGGAAGATTCATTTGGTAATCATTACTCGCTTCAAGCTTTAAAACCTGAACCTTTTTTATTCCTTCAAGTCAATGACGACGTCGGCTGTATTCTTTAGTGCAGTCGAGAAGTCTGGCTGCATTCCGACGACTATAGTGTCTTTGCCGAATTCTTTGGCTTTGTTTAAAGCAGGCTTGAAGTCAGAGTCTCTTGAAACAATAGCAATAATGTCGATGGTTTCAGTGAAGACGAATTGAGTAACGTCAACACTCATTGCTACGTCAACGTCTGAAGGAACTATGACTATGTTGAATCCTTGATTAGTGACGGCTTCGATTAGCTTGTCGCTAGCGAATTGGTCTAAGTATACTCGAGCAACCTTGATTTTTCCGTATTTTTCGAGTTTTTTCTTGATTTTGCTTAAGTCTACGCCTAACTCCTTGCGTAAAACATTCGGCCCGTCAACGAAGCAAGCAATGTTTTTTTGGTCTTTTTTGAATACTTGCTTGAATTTATCCAGCATTTTCATAATTCTACACCCAATACTCTCGTTATATTGGCATTAATAGTTTCAGCAACAACGCTTAAATCCTCTTTCTTTAAGACAGAAACTTCCTTAAACGCTTCAATCACGAAAGAAGGCTCGTTTCTGCCTTGAAAAGGTGAAAGAAACGGCGAATCAGTCTCGCACAATAACTTGTCGATTGGTGTTAATTCGATTGTTTTCTTTTTGTCTTTGCTTTTCAACGTAGGAACTGAAATGACGCAGTCAGCGTCTATTGCTTTTTCTACGAGTTTTGGAACAAAAAAACAATGAAGAACACGCCGACAATTATAGCTCGATAATATTTCTAGGACTCGCTCTTCAGCGTCGCGTGTATGCAAGAAAACGCATTTGTCTAGTTTTTCGGCTAATTCTAGTTGTTTTTCTAGTGTTTCTTCTTGTTTTTTCCAAGTTAATTCGTCTTTGAAATAGTGTCTGTCCAAACCGATTTCGCCTATTGCTATTGCTTTTGGAGCGTTTTCTTCAAGCCAATCGAATTCCTTTTCTTGATTGTAAGTAGGCTGGCTTGCCGTGAACGGATCGATTCCCAAGACTGGAAACAATTTGTCTGAGTAAGCTTCGCAGATTTTTAATACGGTAGAGTGATCGTATAACCCGCCAGAGTCGACTAACGCTTTGACTTTGTTGTCTCTCATTCTTTCAATAACGCTAGGCAAGTCTTCTGTAAATTCTTCCCTCTGCAAGTGACAGTGAGAATCAATAAAATTCATTAGTTTAACACGTTTTCTTGCTTAATTTTGGTTTCTGAAAAGCTTTTTATTGTTTTAAGACTCAAATAATTGAGTCTTTTAATTGACTTTAGTTTTACGTTTGTTAGGTGGTATTATATGGCGTTTGAAGGAGAAAAAATTTTTGGCCAAATGGGCGACTTGAAAGTAGGTAAATACGTTATTATTGAAGACGAGCCTTGCAGAGTCGTTTCTTTAGATAAAGCCAAGCCAGGAAAACACGGCGCTGCTAAAGTAATGGTTCAAGCAGTCGGTTTATTTACTGGAACTAAGAGAAACTTGATGAAGTCTAGTGACGGAGACTGCGAAATACCAATTCTCGTACGCAAGAAGAGTCAAGTAGTATCAATTTCTGGTCAAACTGCTCAATTAATGGATTTAGAAAGCTTTGAGACATTCGAAACCGACATTCCTGAAGACATGCGTTCCGAGTTGGAAGTCGGAAAAGAAATCCAATACATGGAAGTAATGGGTCGACGCTTGCTAACTAAAATCTCAGGCGGAGACTAAGTTCTTTCTATTTTTCCTTCTAATTTTTTTTTTAAATTCGCAGTGTTTTTGCTATAAAACCTATTACTAGAAATAGTAAGATGGATGTTAGTAGTAAGTTTAACCAGACTAGTGCTTTTAGTTGTTTTAATTCTTCCACTACAACACCCCTCTATTCCGGTATTCCGGAAAAACTATATAATAATCATCAGACCAGTATAGTTAATTCTTTTGTGGTAAAAAATGAGCGATTTTGTTCAAGAGTTTGACGAGTTCTTTAATTCAAGCAGCATGCAGTCTGCCTTAAGCGAGTTGAAAGCTCCTAATTCAAAGATTTCTAGCTTGGAAGTCGATTTGAAGGAACTAGAATTGTTTAATCACGAACTAGCTTTAGCTGTTGAAGACAAGCCTGATTCTTTCAATAAAGCAGCCGAGGAAGCGTTAAGCAAGCAAAAAACGTTTGATGGAAAACCTTTGAAAGCTAAAGTAAGGTTTTTTGGAGTGCAGAATTCAACAGACGTCTTAGTAAAAGACTTGGGTGCGGATCACTTGAATAAGTTAATTGAAGTTCAGGGAGTCGTGAACTTAGTTACTGACATCAAGCCTAGAATGCAAGTGAGTTTGTGGGAATGCATTCACTGCGGTACTACTATGAAGACTATTCCTGACAAGACTGTAGTCAACCAACCCGAGTTGTGTCGTTGTGGCAGAAAAGACTTCAAATTACTAGAATCGTCAAGCGACTTCGTTAACATGCAGTATGGCCAAATGCAAGACTTGATTGAAAGAGTGCTTGGGTCGTCTACTCCTGCTCACGTTGACTTGTGGTTTGAGGATGACTTGACTAATGTGGTCTTGCCTGGAGAAAACGTTGTATTAACTGGTATTTTGAGGTTAATGCCTCGCAAGGAATACGGGAAAGGCAAGAGTCCTGTTTATTCTAAAGTCTTGGATGTCGTGCACATAAAAAAGAGCGAGAAAGAGTTTGAGGAAATAAAAATCAGTCCAGAAGAGGAAGAAGAAATCTTGCGCTTGTCTAAAGAACCGGATTTGAAACAACAATTCATTAAAAGCATTGCTCCCAGCATTTACGGCTACGACATGTTGAAGGAAGCAATCGCTTTGCAATTATTCGGCGGCACGCCTGAAAAAATATTGCCCGACGGCCAAAAAATTCGAAGCGACATGCACATGCTATTAATTGGAGACCCTGGTGTCGCTAAGTCTAGGATTTTGAAGTTTACTGAAGAACTAGCACCCAAGTGTATTTACGTTGCCGGGCGAGGAGCTTCAGGTGTTGGTTTAACCGCTAGTGCCGAAAAAGACAAGGCTGGTGAGGGCTGGGTGTTGAAGGCAGGCGCAATGGTTCTAGCATCTGGCGGGTTGGTTGCTATAGACGAGTTTGACAAGATGGATGATAATGACCGTGCTTCAATTCACGAGGCTATGGAGCAGCAAAGCGTTTCAGTCGCTAAAGCCGGAATCGTTACTAAATTCAAGACTAAGACTAGCGTTTTAGCAGCAGCTAATCCAAAGTTCGGTCGTTTTGACCCGAATACGCCAGTAGCACAGCAATTTGATATCATGCCTACTTTGCTTTCCAGGTTTGACTTGATTTTCGTATTGAAAGACGTTCTTGACTCTAGTCGAGATAGGGGAATGGCTGAACACATTTTAATGGGCCACAAGCACTCGAGAGAAAAACTAGCGCCTGCAGACTTGACTATAGCGGTTGCTCCAGAAATTCCTGAAGAAATAGTCCGCAAATACATTGCTTACTCGCGAAGAAACATTTTCCCCTTATTGAGTGACGCTGCTATTGAAAGAATTAAAGACTACTACGTCGAGTTGCGTCGTTTAGGAGAAAAGGATAACACTTTTCCTATTACTCCTCGTGACTTGGAAGGATTAGTTAGGTTAGCTGAAGCTTCGGCTAAGTTGAGATTAAGCAACGTGGTTAGTTTAGAAGACGCTGAGACTGCGATTAAGTTGAAGGATTACGTTTTGAAGGAAGTATTCATGGATAAAGACACTGGAAAACTAGACGTTGACGTAGTATTATTAGGACAATCAAAGAGCAAGATTGACAAGATTAGACAAGTTAATAATTTAATC
The DNA here is from genome assembly GCA_013360305.1 of Microcaldota archaeon. Classification (GTDB taxonomy): domain Archaea; phylum Micrarchaeota; class Micrarchaeia; order Norongarragalinales; family Norongarragalinaceae; genus JABWCK01. The sequence goes on along the minus strand of JABWCK010000004.1, from coordinate 8,256 downwards.
AAGGACTTGGAGAAACAATTCGATTTAGTTCCGCTAGAAGAAGTCTTAAAGAAGGGAGTCGAAATTGGCTTGGATGAAGGATTCGTTCAAACGACTATAGACCAATTACTCCGACAGGGAGAATTGTACAAGCCAAAGCCGGGCTTCATCAAGAGCGCTCGACCAAAATGGTAAAGAGTGCTTGTTTTTTATTTTAAACTACTTCATTGTTGGGTATAATGATTAAGATTCGTTTTGTTTCTTGGCTTTTGCTAGTTTATTTTGCGGCTGCTTTAGTCTTCGGCTTGTTTACTGGCTGGACTTTGTTTTTAAGCGGGCAAAGCTTTTTTGAAGACCCGGGCGACGTAAGCAACGCAGTATTCATTATTGGATACGTGTTGTTCTCTACAGTAATGTTGTTTTTGATACTAAAGTTTTACAAGGGGGCTTCTCTTTTTCAAGTTGTTGAGTACTTGCTTTATTTTTCTGCCGCGCAAGTATTCGCTTCCTTGTTTGTTTCTCAAGAACTATCAATGATTGCCGGATTGGCAGCGGCTGGTTTAAGGCTAGCGAGTGAAAAAATGCGTGTACCGTTGTTGTTGTTTTCTGCAGGCGTAGTTGGGGGATTGCTTGGCGCGTCGCTTGACTTTTTACCTGCGGTTATTCTAGGAATTGGTTTGAGTGCTTACGACTTGTATGCAGTGTTTTACTCGAAGCACATGGTTGCTTTAGCTGAAAAACTAGGAGAAAGAAAAGCGGCTTTTGCTGTTTCTTTAAACGTTCAAAAAGAAAGAATTACTCTGGGAACAGGCGACTTGGTTATTCCTGTAATGCTTGCGACTGCTTTCTTGAAGACTAGTTTGGTTTACGGTTTGGCTTCAATAATTGGTTCAGTAATTGGCTTGTTTTGCTTGATTGTAGTAATGGAAGCTAGGCGGGGTTATTACCCGGCTTTGCCGCCGATAGTAGGCGGTTCGCTAGTTGCTAGTGGGCTAGTGTTCGCAGTGAGCTTTTTATAATCCTTTATTCAAGAATATTTTACAAGAAAAGCTTTTTTTTAGGAGAGTTGTGGTTTTTTGGATAGTTACGAACAATTATTAGACAAGTTGAAGCAGCAGGTTCCGGACAAGACTAGTTCGGGCGAAAGGTTTGTTTTGCCTCAAGCAGAATTGTTTATTCAAGGAAGCAAGACGATTATTCGAAATTTTGATGCTATTTGCCAAAAACTAAGAAGAGACCCTAATGATTTAATGAAGTACTTGTTCAAGGAACTAGCTACTCCGGGCGTGTTAAATGGTACTCAACTAGTTTTGCAGGCTAAAGTTAATGCTAGGTTAGTTAATGAAAAAATTAGTGATTATTTTAATGGAAGAGTCGTTTGCAAGGAGTGCGGGCGTCCCGATACTGACTTGAAAACTATTGACGGCGTGACTACTGTAGTGTGTCAAGCTTGTGGAGCAAAGAGGCCGGCGAGTAGATAATGGAAGATCAACCTCAAGAATTTAGATTAAGGCTTCCCCGAAAAGGCGAGTTGTTCGGGCTAGTCATATCCATGCAAGGCGGAGCTAGAATGATTGTTCAATGCCAAGATGGAAAAGAACGATTATGTAGAGTTCCTGGAAAAATAAAGAGACGCATTTGGGTCAAAGAAGGCGACTATGTTTTAGTAGTTCCTTGGGCTGTTCAAGGCGACGAGCGCGCTGATGTTGCTTATAGGTATACTTCTCTTCAAGCAGATCACTTGCGAAGAAGAGGATTCTTGAAAGAATTCCAGTAAAAAGTAATAAATTCTATTTCTTCTTTTCTTATAATATGCCCGGAATTCACCAATCAAACGATTATGCTCATATAAAGTCTTTTTTGAATAGAGCAAGGTTTAGCGAAGGTCATAACATTCTTGAAGAATTAAATACTCGAAATGGAAGAGTTTCATTATGGGCTTTCAGACGAGAACTAGAACGCAGGTTGTCTCCTGATTCAGATAAACAGCCTAGCGTGAATGTTGGCGCGGATTATTATCGCCGTTTAAAACAGCTTCATGAAGAAGTTTCTGTTTTTGCTGATAACCCTAAAGCATGGGAAATCGCTAAAAAACACAAGTAGTTTTAATTGAAATACTAGCTTGTGCTTTATTGTTTTACTATGGCTACTTTAAGTAAACGCAAGCGTCCTTCTCGGGAAGAAAAACCGTTTAAAGAAAGGTTAAAGATTTCCGGCAAAGTGTTTGATGACCACACTCTTGAAGTGTTAGTGAAATACTTGAATTCGGCAGTATTCAAGAGTTTGGATTATCCTGTTTCTCAAGGCAAGGAAGCAGTTGTTTTTCGAGCTAGTGGTTATAGGAAAACGTTTATTGCTGTCAAAATATTCAAGTACGAGACGACTTCTTTTCATAAAGTAATGGATTACATTCAAGGCGATCCTAGGTTCAACGTTGACGCTGTCAAGAACTCTAAAAGAGAATTCGTAAAATTGTGGGCTAGAAAAGAATACGCTAACTTGCAAGTATCATTCAAAGCAGGCGTTTCAGTTCCTGAACCCAAGCATCACCGAGAAAACGTGGTTTTAATGGAGTTCATAGGCGTTGACGGAGTGCCTTGTGCTTTGCTTGAAGATGTTGTTTTAAGCAATCCTAAAAAGTTTTTCAACGAAGTAGTAGAAAACATGAAATTATGCGTAAAAGCGGGACTAGTTCATGCCGACTTGAGTTCTTTCAATATTTTAGTACGCGACGAAAAACCGGTTTTTATTGACTGGGCTCAAGCAGTTTCTCTTGAACATCCTCGTGCTAGAGAGTTTTTGGAAAGCGATTGCTGGAATGTTTGCAAGTATTTCAAGAAACTAGGCGTCAAGTGTGACGCAAAAGAATTATTTGATTCGCTAAAATAAACAATATTAACTATGCGTCATTAATTTTTTCAAATGTCGAGAATTTTTAACGGGGGAGGGTCGACCAGTGTGGGGGCACGCCCCCGGGGTGGTCGTGGTCAAATTTCTCCAATTAGTTTAGGAGACCAAGAAGATCAGACTTATTACTCTCTGCAAGAACCAAAAAAAATACTGCTGCCGTTACTAGTATTGCTGGGTGTTTTAGTTTTAACCTTGCTGTGGTGGTTTTCACAACCTCGCGATACTACTGGCGTTAACTTGAGCGTAGTTAGTTCTTTAGACAATTCTCCAATTAGTGGCGCTAGGGTTTTGTTATTAGTGGACGGCCAAGAAATGGCCGGTTCATTGTCTGCAAGTGGAAGGGTTTTTTTTGACAATGTTCCTAAAAAACTAGTTTCTTTCAAAGTTGAACTCGATGGCTTCAAAAAGCAAGAGAAAATTGTTGACATAAAACAAGCTAGTTTTGTTACTTTAAGGTTGGAGCCGTTAGAGTTGTCTTTGTCAAAAAACAAGTTAGTTGAAATCGTTTCGAAGCCAACTCAAGTTCAATCTTCTTCTTTTGATTTCTTAAATGCTGAAAAAGCTTCAAGCGAATCGCAAGTAAACGATTTAGGCGAATCAGTTCAAGAACAACTAGAAAAAAACGGCGTTTATTCCTTTAAAGGAGTAACTATTCAATTAGTTGACGTTGGTTCTAATTCTGCTTCAATAAAGATTTCTCAAGGAGAAAAAACGCTTATTCCTAGAACCATTTTAACTGAAGGAAACGAAATTGAAGCTTCTGGTATAGTAATAAAACTATTAAAATTGAACGATAAGCGTGCTTTGTTTTTATTAACTGAAAAATTAATTGACGATTCTGAGTTGTTTATTGATTATCCTACTAGTGAAAAAATTATTTCTGAACCATTGCTTATAGTTAAGGGACGGGTTAAGTCGTCAAAACAACCTAGGGAAGTGCAGGTTAGTTTTGATGGAGAAAATTGGTTTAAGGCTCAAGGAGGAAAAGACTGGAGTATTCAAGTAATTCCTCCCTTGAATGGCCAGTATTCTTTGCTCGTTAGAGTAATTGGGTTCACTGGAAGAATTGTTGAATCCGAGCCAGTTAAAGTAATTATTAGTCCTTGCAAGCAATTGCTTTACCATGGAGATTCTTCTCAAAAAATCGATGTAGTTTTCTCTCCGTCTAGCTTCTCGAATGTTAATGAATTGCTTGACCAAGTGGATTCTTTCACTGGATCCGTTTTTTCTCTAAAGCCGTTCTCTGAAGAAAAAAACCAGAATAAACTAAACGTTTACTATTATCCTTTCAATGTTGAATGCAGCATTCTAGGTGATGTTGGAGTAGAATCGAGGCTTTGGAATTGCGATCTTGATGAAAGTTATGCAGCAGCTTGTCCTTTTGCTGACGTTTCAGTAGTAGTAATTAATACCGACAAGTATGGCGGTTCTGGTGGAAACGAAATATTCTTGACTAAAAACAATCCTCAATTATTTTTACACGAGTTTGGACACTCTTTCGGTTTAGCCGACAGGTATTGCTGCGACGGGTACTATGTTCAAAAAGATCCACAGCCTAACTTGTTTAACAATCGATTCGAGTGCTTCAATGTAGCTGGCCGAGTATTTAACAATACTTGCAGAAGCATTGACGTAAAATCTGGCGTAGCCAACGAGAATTGGCATGAAGTGTTTGAAGACAGCGTAATGCAGTCGCTAGAAAGAGAAGTTTATGCTCCTTCGGATGTTTGGAGCATTGAATACGAGTTGAGTAAATACAAATGAAAAAAGTTTTTCTTACAATAATGTTTTTCGCCTTGTTTGCTTCAGCAGTAGAACAACAAGCAATGCTAGTAACTCTTCAATTTACTGAAGCTGGTTTAGTTTTCGAGAAAGCGGAATACGGTTATGCTGAATTGCCTGATTATTCCTTGCCCCAAGAACACTTTTTAGTTTTGAAATACTTAGCCGGATCCAACGTTTTGAAAGAAATCAAAGTACCTGACTCTAGGTATAAGACTGCAGAAGTGTCTGGAGATACTGGTCAAATAATCACTAGAGAATTCTTTATTCCAGACCAAGAAATTCACTTGGTTTTGCCTGTAATAACTGGTTCTTGCATTATTTCAGTATTTGAAGGAGAAAAACAATTAACTTCATTCAATTACTGCACTTCCGCTAGAGTACAACAACCTTCTTTTATTCCTTATACTAACTTAAAGCCGCGCGAAGCAGAATCTTTCGTTCTGGCTGCGTCGATAATCGTTTCAATATTGTTGGGCGGATTGGTTTTGAAGAGGATGCGCAGTGGTTAACGTTTTTCTAAATTTTAAAGCATACAAAGAAAGCGCTGTTCCTAATAGTGAAAAACTAGTTTCAGCTGCCCTTGGATTCAAGAATGTTTTCATCTGCCCTCAACAACAAGAATTATTGTTTTTAAGAAAAAAATTCCCTAAAGCAAAAATATTTGCTCAAGACTGTGAATCTAATGAATTCGGTGCTTTTACTGGAAGCATTGGCTTAACTCAATTGAAATCGATTGGAGTTAATGGTTCTTTGTTGAATCATTCAGAGCGAAAAAAACCGTTTAATGAATTAAAAAAAATTATTCTCGAAGCAAACAAGATTGGGTTCAAGCTAGTTGTATGCGTTGATTCGCTGAGTGAAGCAAAGAAAATTATTGAGTTGCGCCCTTGGGCTATAGCGTTTGAGCCTCCTGAACTAATTGGTTCAGGCAAAAGCGTTTCTACTCACGAGCCTGTGCTAGTAAAAAAATTCATTAACTTAGTTGGAGGCAAGTCAATTCCTTTGATTGGAGCGGGTGTTTCTAACCACTCTGATTTTGTCGAGTCAATCGCTTTGGGCGCAGAAGGTGTTTTGCTTGCGAGCGCTTTTGTTAAATCTAAAAACCCGAAAAAATGGCTGAAAGAATTCGTTTAGTTAAGGCGCAAGTTAGGTGCTTCGTGCATATGATTGAAAAAAGCACGCATTATTTTTTCTTTTCTTAAATGTCTAGCATCTAGGAGAATAAGCTTTTTTTGAGTGTCTACTCCAATAATGTGTCGATCTGTTTTTTGTTCTCGTATCCATGCTTCGGCTTCTTCTTCTTCGTCTGTACTGATATTTATTGGGTATCCTATTTCGTTTGCAAATTCTTGTAAGTGTTTTTCAAAATTTATTTCATGTGCTTCTGGAAATTTTATTTGAACTTGTTTTTCTACATGGTTTGGGTGAGTTGTTGCAATGATGTATTCATAACTATCGCTTTTTCCACCTTCAGAAGCTAGCCCTGTCAAGTAACTTCCATCTTCAGTTAGTACGCGTATTATTTTTAGTTTTTTTCCGGCTAAAATGTCAATCAATTTGCGTTGTTCGGTTGTTTTTATGCTTCCGTCTATTTTTTTTGAACTGGCTTTTTTACTTATTAAGTCTAAGGTGTTAGGTGAGAGGATCTTTTCACATTGTCTTGCTAAACTAATTACTTCGTTTGTTCTTTCAATGATTTTGTCAACTTCTGGTTTAGGCAGTTTAGTGGGTTCTCTAAATGATTTCATTTACATTCTTTCCGGAATGTTTATTCCTAGTAATTTCAAGCCTTTTTCTATTACTTGAATAGTTGCTTTAGTTAATGCTAGGTTTGTTTGCATTAATTGCTTGCTTTCTGCCTTCAAGACGGGTTGTTTCGAGTAAAATTCTGAATAGTCCGCACTTAGCTTGAGCAAGTAATCGCATAATGGTTGCGTTTGCTTGTTTTCCGCGCATTGCTCTATTATCGAATGGAATTGCGAGAGAGTGCAAGCTAGTTTTATTGATTCAGAATTGTTTAATTCGTGAATTACTGCTTCTTCTTTGGTTTTGCGTAAAATATTCTTAGCTCGAACGCAAGTATATTGAATGTACGCGCCAGTGTCTCCTTCGAATGAAACTATTTTCTTCAACGAGAATGCAATGTTTTTTTCAGCGTTTATTCTCAAGATCGCGAACTTGACTGAACCAATTCCTACATGGTGGCTTATTTTCATTAATTCTTTTTCTGTATATGCTTCCTTGATTTGTTGTCTAGCTAAGTCGACTGCTTGGTTTAACACGTCTTCCAAAAATACGACTCTTCCTTCTCGAGAACTCATTTTTCCTTCTTCTAAAGTAATCAATCCAAAACCCGAGTGGTTGTATTTCTCTGCGAAAGGTTTTTTCAATTTGTTTAACAATAAAATGACTTGTTTGAAGTACAAGTTTTGTTCGCTGGATGTTAAAATCAAGCTGTAATCGAAAGCGTATTTTTTGTACTTGTATTCAGCTAAAGCCAAGTCGCGAGTTGAGTATAACGTAGTCCCGTTAGAGCGGAGTATTACTAGATTTGGTAGTTCTGGTTCTAGTACTGCTAGTGTTTCGCCGCCTGGTTCTATCTTGGCTATTTTCTTGTCCAAGCATTCTTTTACTATCGTCTTGCTTTTTTCTATAAAATCGCTTTCGCCTAATTCTTCATCGAATTTTATTCCAAGCAATGCATAGTTTCGGTTGAATGCTTCGTAACTTTTTTCACGCACTAGCTTTAATTCTTTTAGTACTTTAGAGTCGCCTGACTCAATTTTTTCTAGTATGGAGCGTGATTTTTCCGCAAGCGATGGGTCTTCTTCTATTTTCTTGTGTATTTCTATATAGTATGCCAACAAGTCTTTCTCGTTCTTGATTTTAGGCAAGTCTTTCAATTCTTGCATGGCTAGGATGAGTTTAGCTACTTGGCTTCCTGAATCTCCGTAGTAATTCATTCTCACTACTTTCCAACCAATTTCTTCAAGCAAGTTTGAAACAACATCGCCTAGTATGGTGGAACGAATGTGTCCAACGTGGAATGGTTTGCCTACGTTGGGTTGAGAGAACTCGATTACTGCCGTCTTGTTGTTTTTCTTGTGTTTTTTTTCTTCAAACAATTCAGTCACTGCTTCTTGGTAGTAGTGTTGTGAAACGTGAAAATTAATGTACCCGCTTAAGGGTGTTGTTTTTTCAAAGAAAACGTGTTTTTTCTTGTTTAACGCTTCAGAAACTTTTTTAGCTAGCTCCATGGGGTTTGTCTTGCTATTCTTGGCTTGTTGAAAAACAGGCACTGCAAATAACCCTAACGCGTAGTCCTTGTTAATTATTACCTGAGGGTCTTCGACTAGTCCTTTCAGTGAAGTAGTTATTTCTTGAATTGTTTTCTTTAGTGTAGTCACGAAAAATATTTTGCTCGAGAATAGTTTTATAGCATTGCGTTAAGGGTGTTTTTTCGTAAAAGTTTGGTTTTATATTATTGGTCTGTTTTGGTCAAACTTTTTCTAAAAGTTTGGTTTTACATTTGTTGTTTGAGAAACTTTAGTATGGCTTTTAGCGATATCATGGAGTCCTTGA
>JABWCK010000035.1 GCA_013360305.1 Microcaldota archaeon | reverse complement strand
TCTAATACTTCGCTAGTCGTTAATTCTTTTCCGGAGTTTTCTTTGGTTAAAGTAATCGTAAAACGATTTCCATTCAAGTCGCCTAGTTTGACTCCGTTTTTTGAAATCCATACGCCATTAATCAATACGTCCCTAATGTCGGTTAATGGAAGTAGTCTTTCTTTTTCTAAAGCAAAGCAAGAAACTAGTTGAGTAGTTATTGCATTCCGGTCTTTAGTTCCAGCAAAACTAAAACGACTCATTTTGATGCCGAGCCTTCGGGCGATTTCTTGAATTGCTTGAATAGTATTCCAATTCTTTTTCTGCATTACGAAGTTGCAGTAGTAATTTCGTTCTAATTCTTCAGAGGGAAAAGAGTATTTTTCGCCTATTTCCAAGACTAAGCCGTCTTTAGTTATTTCTTCTACTATGAATTCTTCTGGAGCTATTTGCTTGAACATTTTATCTGTATCTCAAGAATGCGCCTACTCCCTTGAACGTGCCATAAAACTGAGAGCCTTCGGGAGATTCTTTAGAAATTAAAACGACTTCGATTCCGTTTTCTTCAGCGGTGACAACTAAATCGTCATAAATGTTGACGCTTGACTGCAAGGAATATTTTCCGCCGCACTCGCAGGGAAACTCGCCAGAGTTTTCTTCGAATTTAGTTTTTTGTTTTCCGCAAGCGCCGCAAACGTAAGTGTTTTGATGCAAGTTTAATCCTTCAGTAATCAACAAAGTACTAGCTTGTTTTGATACTAACACGTTTTTTACATCTTCATAACCGTAAGCTACTAAGCCATTGGTTGCGATTTCTTTCATGAATTGGTCTAACAATTTCTTCTCTTTCACTATTTCTTGCTCGGCAATAATATCTGAACTCTTCTCAATGACTTCTCGAATTCCGTACTCGTCAGTGTAACCAGTGTCGACTAGTCCTAAAATTTTTAATTGGTAATTCCAGTAATTGCCTTTAGCAAAATCATGCTTAGCTGGTCCAGGCCCGCCGACGATTACGCCGCCAAAGTTTTTAACTCCAACAAACGCGTCCATGGCCTCACCAATTCGCTTGTAATAGTATTCTACTCCTTCAACGTGCAAGCGGTCGTATCTAGCAGCAGATTGTCCTCCTTTGTGTACTTTTTGGTGGGCAGTGCTTTCCAATTGCTTGATTACTTTCACGCCCTTGCCTTTCAACAAAGCGACAGTCGCTTCTTTTCCGTCCATTACGACTAAACCGTAAGTTTCTCCACTGTCTAGCAATTCTTCTAGTGGTTCAATAACGAATTTTGACTCGCAACGATAAAACTGGATTGGTATTGGAACAGGAGGAACGACTGAAAACAATTGGTAATCGGTTTTTCCTTCGCTTTCTGAAACATTGCCCGCAAAAACAGCCATTCCGTTTTCTGGAGGTTTTTGAATGCCTTTCAAAGCGTGCATTATTCTATCCAAAGCAGCTTGAACGTTTTTTCTAGTAGAAGCAGACTTAATGTTTGAAGCTTGGCCGTATTCATCTCGAAGCTTCGCTACTACGTCCGGCACGGCGTAGCCGGGAGTTATATATACAGAAACTAATTCGGTTCCGCGACCTTGAAACTTTTTCAAAGCCTCGACTTGCTTCTTGAACTCGAACATTTCTTTGCTTAAGTCAGCCATTGTAAATCAACAAAAATTAGTTTAAACAAGAAATGGTTTTCATCGTATTAAAGCGCTTTGTTATTCTAACAACAAGGTTTTTTCAATAACGCTTTTTATCTTGCTTGAGTCGTAGCACAACTTCAACAAGTTAGTGTGTCCGCGAATGCCTTTGCCGGAAGAAACAGCCGACACTAACCCAAGCAATTCCAACTCGTGCAAGTACTCCCTATACCAACGAGACGTACGCGGCTCGCGACCGAATTTCTTGCATATTGAGGAATACTTTTCGTAAACTTCGCCAGAGAAAAAGAATTTATCTTCCCCATCTTCAATCAATCGCTTATAGCTTGTTTGTTCGTGCAATAATGCGAGTCCGTACAATAATAATTGCTGGTGTTCTGGGAGCGAAGAAACTAGTTCGAATGCCTTATCTTCATCAGCTGCTTTCCTTGATTCTTCAACGTCGTTTTCAGAAATGCTTGTTAACGAGTGTTTTTCAGCTAGTTCTCCAGCTCGCAACAATAAAGACAAAGCATATCTAGCGTCCCCATTTTCTCCAGCGGCAATGGCAGCAGCTAAATTCAAAGCAGGATCAGTTACTACTCCGTCCTTAAAAGCGCGTTTGCTTCTTTGCTCGAGAATTCCTTTCAATTGTGAAGCGTCGTATGGAGCGAAGATTAATTCCTCCTCGCAAAGAGAAGACTTACTGCGTTGATCTAACCTTTGCTTAAACCCGACTTTGTTGCTTATTCCCACGACGGAAATGCTGCCTGCATGCAAGTCATCGTTAGCTCGAGTTAAAGTATAAATCAAGTTATCCAAGTCCTTGACTGCATCGACTTCATCCAAAAACAATACTGAATGAAGAGCATTTTCTTCAATCCAGTCAAGTAGTTTTTCGTACAATATAGTAAAAGAATAACCAGTTTTCGCGAAGTCTGGCTTGAATTCAGTAATGACTTTCTGCAATACTTTATACCGCGAATCATAAACCCGACAATTCATGTACAAGGCAGCAACGTGCTTGCTTTGCTGTTGCAAGAGCTTCTGCATGACTTGTTTAGTGCTTGCAGTCTTTCCCGTGCCGGTTTTGCCGTAAATAAACAAGTTGCGGGGTTTTTGATTGTTTAAAGAAGGCAGCAAGCATAGCATTACTTTACGCAATTCAGCTTCTCGGTAAAGCAAGTCTTCAGGCACATAGTGAGGGCTAAGAACCCCTTTGTCTTTAAAGACTAAGTTGCTTTCTTTCAACAAGTCATTAAAATCAGGCATCAAAAAAGTTTTGAAGACCGAAATTTATATATTGATGCGAGGAAGAGAACGAAAAGGCTTTAAAATAAAGCATGCTTTAAAACTATTAAGCAATATTTCAGTATATGTTTAGAGATTTTTCAAGGTGATTTAATATATGGGTTTCTTTCAAAATCTAACCAAAAGCTTAGGCGTTGGAAAGGAAATGAATCTAGACGATTTCATGGACTCAGCCGAAGCAGAAGAAGTAGACGTAATGCATTCTAAAGCAGACGGTTACGTTAAGCCAATTGCTTTGCAAACCGAAAGCGACTTGCGAGTAGTAGAAGAAGAATTAAGGAACAGAAACATTGTCTTAATGAATATTCAACCAGTCTTGAGAAACCCAACCAAGTTCAAAGACATGGTTAACCGCTTAAAGGACTTCGTAAAAGCAAACAACGGAGACATTGCTCGCATTGACGAAGACAAAATCTTGTTGACTCCAACCAACTGGAAAATCGTCAAACGCAGAAAGTAAACCAAACTTTTTCAGAAAAAGTTTGATCAAAAAAAAATTATTCTCTTCCTAAACTCCTTCTAACTTTGTATTGAAAACCCTCATCAGAGTGAGGGACTTTTTTTATTTTATTTACTTTAACTAACGCGTCTAAAACTAGTTCTAATTGTTTTTCAGTCAACGAAGAGTGAGAAGTAGAAACTTGTTTTAGTCCTCTCGAAAGAACAGGCTCGTGGTAAGCGCGGTGAATTTCTCTTAAAGTAGCAGGCGTAAACTCGCTTTGGTTTAAAGTTGAAATTATTTTAACCAAGTGTTGAATGCTTGTTTCAGGCAACTTAGGCGTTTCAGGAACTCTGGGCATAATACAACACAACTCAAACAAAGTTTAAAATTAATCGGTTGCGATATTCTTTAGATGTTGTTGGATTCGCCTGCATTCAAGCCAGTAGTCACGCCTGAAGTTGCTTTGAGTATTATTCAAAAATCAATTGCAGACAAAGGATGGCCTAATTACGAGTTAGGAGACTTAAAGCTCGTTTATACTCCTTACTGGTTGTTTTCTTTCGACGTTTTAGGAGGAGAATCTGCTCCAACTGGAAAAATTGCGTTAAACGCTTATTCTGGCGAATTAAATGAATTCATTCCAATGCTTCTAGAAAGGCCATTAACTAAAACTAAGCAAACGGATGAAGCAGTCCAAGCAGAAGTCGAGCCTACTTCAATAAACTTGGCGGAAGCTAAAACTATTTCATCAATAAAAGTAGCAGCATTCGCTGGATTAAAACCAGAACAAGTCAATACTTCAGCATTCACTAAACTATACGTTCCCACGTATCGAGTGTGGGCTAGTGTTGCGGGAAATGACGTCAAGCTAGAAATAGATGCTGCTTTGGGAGCGCCTTTTGGCTTGGAACAAATACCAGGCAAACCGAAAGGCTGGAATGACGCGGTAGGCGATACGTTAAACAAAATGAAGTCGCCAACTGGCTGGATGGATTTGATTAGTAAAACTATTGGCAGCGTTTTTGGCGGTGCAGTAAAAGGAGACAAGAATAGTAGAAACTTGTTGCTAATCATGGCAGTCGTTTTGCTGGCCGGATTCTTTTTGTTTAGGGAAGGATTCAATACTGGCAGCGTACAATTAGAGTGCCATCCTTACGAGCAATACTTAGGACCAAAACCGTTCTTGGGTTTAGGCGAGCGTAAAATCAATCCCGCAATTGTTGGAAGCAAGCTAGAAATCAAGGGCGACTGCAACTTTTTGAATACTGGAAAAGAATCAACTACCAGCACGGCTCAAGTAAAAATAGTAGTTGGAGAACAACCGTTTGGGTTCGGGTCAGTTACTGCATTAAACCTTCCTCCTCAAGATTCGGGCGGAATTCCTAGCACTAAAAACTTTACTATCCAATGGGATGGCAGTCCGTTTGAGAATTACAAGTTTGTTTACGAGAAAGTTATTTGATTTCGCTGAACAAGCTAAACAAGGCTTGAATCTCGTCGTCACTAATTGCGCTTCGCTTCAAGATTGATGAAAAAGCTTGCTTTATTTTTTTCTTGTCTTTAACTTTCTTGCTTTTGTCAACTACTGAAGAAAACAATTCCTCCAAGTAGAAAACTTTTTTTCGATCAGCAGGCGCGTAAAGAAATTTTTCCTTTGCAGCAATAGAATACAAGGTTACTGCCACAGCATGGCTCAAATTCATTACAGGATAAACATCACTTGTTGGTATATGCGCGACTAAATCGCATTCAAGCAATTCTTCATCAGTCAAGCCAGTTCCTTCACTGCCGAAAACAATGCACGCCTTGCGTGAACCAATCTTGTCGCTTAACTCGGTTATTGAAACGCAGTTCTTGAACATTTGGCGAGAATACTTATCCAACACGCCAGTAGTGCCTACAACTACTCCGTAACCTTTGATTGCTTCCTTGAAGGAAGAAACAACTCTCGCCTTTTGCAAGACGTCTCGAGCGTGTTTTGCATACAACAATGCATCAAAACCAAGCTTGCACTCGGGTTGAACAATAACTAACTCAGTAAAACCAAAATTCTTCATTACCCTGCAAACACTCCCAACGTTGGAGTCATGCAGTGGTTTTACTAAAACAATCCTGTGCTTCATCATACCATACTCTTTTATTGAAAAAAAAATTAATGACTGTCGATGAAAACATTATTGTTGTTGTTGCTTTTATCAGTGACAGTCAGCGCTTTGACGCAGTTAGAAGCTTCAGAAAAAGTCAAAACAATCATTGGAGACGACTTGCAAATACAATCACTCAACCAACCAATGGAAGTAGACGACGAACGCTACTGGGTGTTTTTTTACCCATTGTCTACAGGCAAGAGGACTATAATCGCAGTATCTGAATACTCTTCAGACTTTGAGAGAAACAAGGAAAAACTAACGAAAATCGGCAACGCAGTATACGATTACTTGATTATTGAAGAATACTTGAAAACAAACAAGTGGGACTTCTCTTCGCTGCGTGCACCAGTAGAAAACACTCTTCAAGCACTCGAACAAAACATTGTAAAAACAAGCAACCTAGTTTCAATAGTACAGCAAAAAAACTACGACTTGGATCTAACTTTAATAGAAACCAAGACTGACGATTTAAGGAGTTTGTTGCTTGAAGCTAATTCAGACATTATTCAAGGAAGCGTAATGCAAAGCAATTTTGAAGCCACTTTGATTTCATACGACTTGCAGGACATTTTAACTCAATATAATTACACTTACCAAAACTTGATCGAGTTTACAATCGAGTTCGACGACTATAAGCAAAAAATATCCGAACTGCAGACAAAAGTATTCAAGTCAAGCATTCCCAACGAAGACAGGCAAGCGATTTACGACAATTTGGAAGCACTCGCGAAAATAGACGTCTCGCAAATATACGCTTTAAAACTACAAAACCCGTTGGACGCATTAAACAGGCGATTAAACCAGAAAGAAGCATGGACTACTGAAAGCGTTGAAGCATTCTTCTTTATTAAAAACAAGAAAGAAGCAGACGACTTGTACAATCAATACAAGCAATCCTACACTCAAATAATCGACAACCAATTCAACTTAGAAGACTGCGGCTTAGGAAGCCAAGTGAAGAACTTGACTAGAACGTGGAGCGATGTTGAAGCTTTGCGTGCATTCACCAGCAGCGAAGCTTACAGCAACCAAGCACTCAAACTAAGACAAGTTGAATCGCTAGTGCAAATAATCCAATCAAGATACCAAGAATGCATTTCCACCCCTCAAACTACGACTACGCCTCAACAAACAAACAACGACTACAACGCGATAATAATCGCCTTATTCGTAGGAATAATAGTGTACGTTGGGTTCAAATACTACCAAAAAACCCAGCAAAAAGAAGAATACACTTAATTCTACCTCGTAGAATAACCTTTAAAAAGCGTTTATTGTAATGAATAACGATTGTTTTACCTCGATACTAGAGGAGAAAACTGTTTTAAAAAAATAGGTGGTACATAAAATGGCAGCAGCAAAAAGAGTTCCATTCGGTGGAATGAAAATCGGATTCGCTTCAGTAAAAGACAGGACTGTAGCAGACGTATTCGGAACTACTCCAATCTCACCCTCTGAAATGACCAAGAAATTATGGGCATTCGTCAAGAAACACGGCTTAATGAAGTAGTTTTTTTAATTCATTTCCTTTCTTCCCCATCTTTTTCTTTATAAAAAAAAATAAGTTAAAAAATTATTAACTACAATAATTGTTTTGAAATGAAGCTTTTTTTTGCCGGAACAGGCGGTGGCTACGCACATTATAGAAGGACTAGTTGCGTCTTGTTTGAAACGCCTAAAACAATCTTTTTGTTCGACGCTGGTTCTGGACTAGACAGCTTGCCAGCAGGATTCAATAAAGGCAAGAGAATAGTCATAGCGATTAGTTGTGGCGAACTAGATCAAACAATAGGATTGAAGGCATTGGCGAGTTTAGTAAAGCCAGAGGACGTAACTATTTTCGCGGTTAAAAACGATTTTGAAGAAATCCTAAACAAAAAATTGTTAGGCGAAGCATTTCACTTCTTGAAGCAAGTTAATTTTATTCCAGTAACTCCCGGCGAGTCTTACAAGGATGAGAACGAGTTCGTTTACAAAACCGAGAAAACAAGCGAGGACTCGGTAGGATACAGGCTTGAAATATTCGGAGCAAACATTGCGTACTGCAATAATTGCAAAGTCAGCGAAGGAGCTAAAAAATTAAGCAAGAACGCGACAGTATTGATTCATGACACTTATTACTTAGATGAAGAATTCAAAGAAGAATCCTTAAACGCTTCAGCCAAGCAAGCCGCTGAACTAGCTAAAGATCAAGGAGTGGAAAACTTCTTCTGCTATCACTACAAGCCGGATTACGACGCAGTTAAACTAAAAGAATTATTGGAAGAAGCTAAAACCGCGTTTGGAGAAAAAGCATTTTTAGCTACCGACGGTTTGAGAGCAGAATTCTAAAGCCTAATGCATGCAGTTAAG
Organism: Microcaldota archaeon; assembly: GCA_013360305.1. Taxonomy (GTDB): domain Archaea; phylum Micrarchaeota; class Micrarchaeia; order Norongarragalinales; family Norongarragalinaceae; genus JABWCK01. The sequence goes on along the minus strand of JABWCK010000035.1, from coordinate 444 downwards.
CGTAGTTGTTTTCGTCCGTCGCGGGTTGCTCCGACTAACTTGTTTGAAGTAGTATAAGCCATTCCTAGTTTTGATAACATTTCTACTAAAGCGCGTTTTCTGCCGATTTGAATATCAACGCCTTCCTTTTTGAATTCAGATTTTACTATAAACGTCTTTTTTTCTAGTTGAGCGATTAGCTTAGCAGCTAGTTTTTCTGCTTTTTCGCGTTCTCCTCGTATTTGAAGAATCGCTTCGTGGTAACTGCCTTTGTGAAGCAAGCATTCCTCGCATAATTGTTTTTCTAAAGGCAAGTCGAAAGACAATTGTTTTTCGATAACGTTGCCATCAACATCCAAGAAAACGATTATTTCCAAGTAAACGCGTTTTTTGTCTTCAAGAATGCTAGCAATTTTGACTTTGCTTATTTCGTGAATGGACTTGATTTTTTTTCGAATGAATTCT
>JABWCK010000034.1 GCA_013360305.1 Microcaldota archaeon | reverse complement strand
CTTTGCGCTCTTTCTCAAGAAAGCAATCAAGTGCTTTAAATCCGCGTTTTCTATTCCTTTCATTTTCATTTCACTTTTTTTTAAATATTATTTTCTTTTTTGCCTTTCACAGCAAAAAATGCAGGGGAAGGGATTTGAACCCTCGAACTCCTAAGAGACAGGAACCTCAATCCTGCGCATTTGACCAAGCTTTGCTACCCCTGCGATTTTTCTTTGTAAAGAAAAATCGAGTAAAGAATCATACTTTACTTTTTGTCTGAGATTTCTTTCAATTTCAAGGCGAGTTCTTCGTCGGTGCAATCAGCAATAATTTGCTTGTTCTTGCTTTTTAACCCGCTTGAAATAAAGATTCTACAACCCAGCCTTTTGCTTAATTCCTTGATTAATTCAAGGTTGGCTTTGTTGTTCTCAGCAGGGCTCTTGGTCTTTATGACGCAAATCCCGTCTTTCAAGCTAACTTCAAACTTCGAAGAGTTTACGCTTAGTCTTATCTTCAAAGCCATTTTTTTTTATTATCTTTATTTTTTGGATTAAACTTTTCTCAAAAGTTTTTTGTTCAAACTTTTTCTAAAAGTTTGGTGTTTACTTTAATTCTTTCTTTAATTCATCGCAGTCTTGTTTTAGTATTTCTATTGCAGTCTTTAAGTGTTGTTTTGCTGGAACGTTGTTGTATGATTCAATGAACATTTTGTAATCGCCTTTCTTTTCGTCTAGCAATTCCATGGATGATAGTGCGCATTGGAATTTAGCGTGTTTCTTGCCGGTTCCTTTTACTGCGACTGCTTCTAGTCTTAGTCTTTGGTTGCCGCCTAGTTTGACGACTGGAATGTTTTCTGAATACACTTTTACTTTAGGGTCAGTTGATACTAGTTCTTTAGCGTAAACTGTTTTGTGTTCGTCGATTGATTCAGCGTTTAAAGTAAAGGTTATTTGAGTATCTTCTGCTAGGGAATCGTCGTAAGTTAATGGTATTAAGCCGAGCCTGTTTGCTAAGTACTCGTTGAATAGTACTGTGTTGTTTTCGTAAAAATCAACTCGGTCTATTGCGAATGCAGGCAAGTCTGAAATAATTGTTCTCCTCAAAGCATTAGCTAGTGATTGGCTGAATCCGGTTAGCTTTAATTCTATTCTTTGAGGTTTTTCCTTCAATACTTCAATCTTCATTTTCAAACCTTTTTTTGTTGAAACTTTTTTTAAAAAAGTTTCTTATACACGCCTTCCTCTCTTTCCACCTGGCCTCTTTGTAGTGTCAGTTGGTATTGGAGTAACGTCTTCAATCTTGCCTATCTTTAAACCACTTCTAGCTAGTGCACGGATGGCTGCTTGTGCTCCGCTTCCTGGCGTTTTAGTGTGGTGTCCGCCTGGTGCGCGAACGCGAATGTGTACTCCTACTATTCCGCGTTCTTTTGCTTTTTCAGCTGCTTTGAATGCGGATTGCATTGCTGCGTATGGAGTGCCTTCTTCGCGGTCGTTCTTGACGATCATTCCACCACTGCCTACTGCAATGGTTTCAGCTCCGCTCAAGTCTGTAATAGTAATAATCGTGTCGTTCTTGCTGGAGTAAACGTGTGCTACGCCCCATTTTCCTTCTAGTTGTACGATTGATTGTGGTCCGTATTCTCTTCGTCTTGGTCTTTGTGGTCTAGTGTCGTTCATGCGCTCGCCTCTACAACTAATGGTTTCTTGAACCAGCCTATTTCATTTTCTTCATCGAATTTAACTAGGTATGAAGGGCTTGATACTTTTCTTCCTTTTATTGAAACGTGTCCGTGAACAATGTATTGTCTTGCTTGCTTCATTGTTTTAGCCATTCCTTTCTTGACGATTAATGTTTCCAATCTTCTTGACAGTAAGTCTTGAACTTTTAATCCTAGTATTTCGTCTACTGTAAAGTCTGGTTTGGCAATTAAGAATGAGTTTACTCTCTTGATTAATTTAGTAGTTCTCTCGTCTAAATCGCTTCCTTTCTTTGACAAAATGCGTCTTGCTTCACGCCTGATTTTTCTCAGGATGGTTTGCATTCTCCATAACTCGCGAGAGTTCTTTAAACCGAATTCATCTTTTAAGCCTGACTCGGTCTCGACTCTTTGCTTGTCCCACAATTTTCGTGGCTTGTCAAATAATTTCTTTAAACGCTTTGCTCCCATTTAGTAAAATCACTTTTTGTCTTCTTTAGCTGGCGCAGCGCCTTTACCGGCCTTCAACGCCTTCTTCAATACTCCTACTGTCATTCCGCTTCTTCCAGTACTGCGGTTTCTTTGTCCGCGTACGCGTTGACCTAGTGAATGTCTCCATCCAACGTATGAGCGTGAATCTCTTTCTCTTTGAATGTCTTGTTTAGTGCTGAATACCAAGTCTGTAGCTAGGAAGTGTGCTTCCTTTCCGCTTTCTACGTCTCTTGGTCTGTTTAACAAGTGTAATCTGATTTTGAATTCGCGTGGATTCTTTAATAATTTTTCTAGTTCTGCTAGTTTTTCTTCGGTTAAGTTTCCGATCAATTCGTTTCTAGAAATATTCAAGTTTTTCTCAGCAACTAAAGCCAAGCTTCTGGAAATGTTTTGTCCAATTCCTCGAATTAATCTCAAAGCATCTTTGACTTCGTAGTGACCGTTAATGTCTTTTCCGACTAAGCGAATGATTCCTTTGAATTCCTTGTTTTCGCGGCCTTCAGTCTTGAATTTTTTTATGACTGGCGCTACGTAAGCAGGTTTCTTGTCTTCTTTCTTTTTGTCGGTTTTAACTTCTTTTTTTTCTATTTTTCCAGCCAATTTAAAATCACTTTTGTTTGATAGCGCCGGGACTGAGATTTCCGAAACTCGCTATTTCATAAAGAAAGTTTTTCGAACTCAGGAGTCCTTTCGGACACACGCTTTAAGGATTTCTTTGGTACGCTCTAAAACAGAGCACAATCCAAAAAAAGAATTTTCCAGGCGTGCACGTTAACCACTCCGTCATCCCGGCACATCAAGAAATATTGCTTGAAACAGTTTAAATAACTGTTTGCCGGTAGAGTGATTAAAATTTCAAGAGACTACTTTTAACTCTCTGACTTTATTATAATGCAGCAAACTGTTTAAAAAGCTTGCTAGAATGCTTGAATTACTCTTAAGACGTCGAAGGCTAGTCCGTATCCGTCTTTGTTTTCGATAATAGTATTGCCGTTCATTAATGCGGTAGCAAAGCAAACGAGTTCTCCTTTGCCTGTTAGTACTTGAACTACTTCTCCTTTGCGAATTGTTTTGTCTAACGCGTTTATTCCTACTATTGCGAGGTTAGCGCCGGTAGTGATCGGTTTTAATACATCATCGCTCGCTATGACTTTTTTCAAAGTAGTTACGTCTTCTAGGTTGTGGATTATTTTTTCTAGTTCGGAATTGTTTTTTCGCTGGTCGCTTAGCCATTTCGCATCATTCAAGTCTTGTAGTGTAACCGCATCTTTTTCTGCAAAACCTGCTGCTTTAGTTCTTCTTAACTCGGCCATTTTTGCTCCGCAGCCGAGTAATTCTCCTGCGTCGGTGCATAATTTGCGGACGTAAAATCCTCCTTCTACGTCGCATTTGAATAGAGAGTTTTTTCCTTCAACTTCTAACAATTCTAGTGAGTATACTTCTCTAATGCGTAGTTTTTTAGCTACTGCGCTTTCTAAGGGTGGTTTTTGCCAGATTTTTCCTTTAAAGTTTTCAAAAACTTTTTCTATTTGCGCAAAGCTTTTTTCTTCTTCGCAATGCATTACTCCGACGTATTGTTTTCGTTCTTTAATGAAGAATGGCACTGCTTTGCAAGCGTCGTTTATTAGTACCGGCAACACTCCGGATACGTCTTGGTCTAGTGTTCCAGTGTGTCCTGTTTTTTCTACTTGTAGGATTTTTTTTACGAAAGCGCTTACTTCGTGGCTGGATGGGCCGCATGGCTTGTTTACTATGACTACTCCGAATCGAGTTTTTTCTTTTACGCTGCGTTCGCTGGGTTTTTTGCCTTTAGAGTAAGACTCGTCTTGTAAAATCGTTAATTTAGTCATTTTGAAAATAATTAGGTTGAATTAAGTATTAAAAAAGAAGTTTAGGAGAAGAGTTTTACTTTAATGGTTCTAAGTGTAGTTTGTTCATTTTGCGAACTTTCTTGCCTTTAGCGTCCTTTGAAGCGTTCTTTTTTGCATCCAATTCTACTTCTACGAAGTTGTTGTCTACTACTTTCTTGATGGTGCAAGTCATTCCTGCCCTTCGGCCGGTTAAGACAACGCACTTTCTTCCTACTTCCATTGCATTCATGTTTAAATTGACACCTCTAAATAATTGTAAAAAACTAGGGAAACTAATCTGTTTTTCTTCATTTTTATTGCTTTTTATTATTGTTTTTTTTTTTAGTTCTAGTTTATTTTTTGGTCAAGCTTTTTCCGGCGAAAAAGGTTGGTTTAATTATTGAAATGATTTTGTCGGCTACGCCTTCTGCGTCGTATTTTTCTGTGTCGATTACTGTACAATAATCGGGTTGTTTGAATTCAATGCCGTAAAGATCATAGTATCGGTGTTTGTTTTCTGAATCGCGGTATTGTATTTCTTTCAAGGCTTCGTCGTATGAAACGTTGTTTCGCTTCGCTACGCGTTCGGCGCGGATGTTTTGTCTTGCCGTGAGCCAGAAGTAGAAATCGATTTTTGGTAGTTTCATGTCTAGTTTTGGCGCCATGATTGGTATGAATACGGCTAGGCGTGTTCCGTCTATGGCGTTTTCGTTGTCTAGCATGAATTGAATTTGTTTCTTGTCTAATAATAAGTCGTATTCTGTTGTTTGCTTCGCTAGCTCGTGTAATTCTATTAGCGTCAAACCCATTTCTTTGCTTAAGTCGGTTAGGGTATAGTTGTAGTAGGGGTAGCCTAGTTTTTTAGAGAGTAATTGGGTGACGGTCGTGTTTCCGCATCCTGTGAATCCGGATAATGCGATTCTCATTTCATTTTCTTTATGTATTGCAAGTGAGTTATTGGTACTTCGTCTTCTCCAATTACGCCTGTTTGCAATCTAGCTTTTTCTTTGATTAATTGTGCGACTATTTTGTGGCTTAATACGCCTCCGAATTTTCTTTCTGGGCGTTTTTGAGTTTTGGATAGTTTCTTCATTTGTGAAACAGTTCGTTTTGGTACTCCTTGCAGTTTGCTTCCGCTGATTGCAGATACTGCGTGGCTTGGTTTTCTTGAAGTTTTGCTTTTAACCATTTAAAATATCACCTTTAGTAATAAGGAAATTAATTGTGTCGGACGAGTTTTTATTTGTTTTTATTGTCCTCTATTTTGTTTAGTATTGTTTCTATAGCTAGTCCGAATGGGATCGTGCATACTATAAAGAATCCTTTAGGTCCGTATGTTGAGTCTCTCAGTATGTTTAGTGCTAGTAACGCGTCAAAATGAATGTCGAAGGGCAGTAGTATTGTGAATGTTGGAAATAGTGTCGGAAGAATTACTGAGAATACTAGTATGAACAACGGTAGAGTGATTATCAAGCTTTTGAATGATAGCATAGTCATTTTAGACATTTTCTCCATCATTTCAGTGTTTTTTGCTAGCAATCGGTTTGTTTCGGGCTCGTTTTTTTCTTTTTGTGCTTTTCTTAAAGAAGCATTCCACTCGTTGATTTCTTTTTGTATTCTTCGTAGTTCGCTTCTTGAACCGAAGCGTCTGCCGAGTAAGTTTGTTAAAATGCTGAAGAATAAGGTTAGTATTATTAGTGTTATCGTGTCGTCTATTCCTGGTATTACTTGAAGCAAAATCATTGTACTATATTCCTTAATCCTGGGTATAATTCGAATAATTGTTGTTGAGCTAAGTCTTCATAGAACTTGTAAATAATTCCTACTGTCAATAATAATCCTGTTCCAGTTCCTAATGCGCCGGTAATGTCTGCGAACCATGCTAGTACTCCGACGAAAGCGCTTCCTAGTATTGTAATGATTGGGATGTATTTGCTGAGTATTCTTTCAGTAACGCGAGTGTCTTGCCTGAAGCCTGGTATTTGCAAACCGCTTTTTTCTAGTTGCCGCGCTACGTCTGCGGAACCCATTCCTGTGCTTTCAATCCAGAACCACCCAAACACTATACATAGTAGTACTAATGCTATTCCGTAAGTTAGTGCGTGGAATATTTCGCGTGGTTGAAGCAAGTATTGCAAGTAAACGTCGTATCCTCCGATTAACAATGGCGAAGGCAATGCTGTAACAAAGTATGCTAGTCCGTCTACTGGTTGGTTGTTTTGGTAAGTTCCTAGTAGTGGTAAACCCGCGTTGAACATGAATAATCCGATTAACTGCATGTTTAACAATACTGCTGAGGCTAGGATGACTGGAATGTTTGATACGTACAAGAATTTGATTGGGTATCTTGCTCCCAGTCCTCTTGCTTTGCCGTATGCGAGGGGTAATTCAATCTTCATTCCTTCAACGTATACTACTGCTAAGAATATGGCTATGGTAAATACGATTGGTATTACTGCCCAGAATGCTTTTATTACGTCTCCTGTAGTTAGCAAGTAAATTGCTTGGGGTATTAATCCTGAAGGTATTCCTGATACTGATGGTACTAGTGAAAAAGCTCCTAGGAATATTGCTTGCGATACTCCTGCTGCGATGAATAAACTAATTCCGCTGCCTATTCCGTACTTTTGCACTATTTCGTCCAAGTATAACAATATTAGCGAACCCATTGCGAGTTGTAATCCGACTATTAGCTGTGTAGCAAAGACGCTGCCGAATAATGGTATGGCAGTTGATGCTCCGGCTCCTGCTGCGGTAATGTAGTTAGAGAATACGTAAATGAATCCTTCAGCAAAACTGAGTACTATTGCTAATAGTTTTTGCAAGCCTTGAAATGCTTTCCTGTCATTAGGGTTGCTGAAGTCTATATTGAGCAATCCGCTTCCTTTAGCTAGTTGTAGGAAGATTGACGCTAAGACTATTGGGCCGATTCCTGCAGTAATTAGCGTGCCTGTTTTAGATCCTAGTAAAATGTCCAGTCTCTCGAATTGTTGCAGTCTGGATGCGTCTATTCCTATTGGGTAGATTTGTCCTAAGATGAAGAATAATGCTAAGACTAAGAAAGTCCATAGTAACTTGTCTTTTAGTGATGGTGGAAAATCGGGAGCTTTTACTTCCGGAAGGATTGCGATTATTGGTTTTAAAGTATCGTAAAGCGACATTCAGACAAAACTCTTTTTTTTATTTTAAAGCAAAGAACAATTATTGCATTAGTTAATAAAAACTATTGCACTTAAATTTTTTCAGTTGCGATTCCTAGGGCTTTTAGTTTTTCTTCAGCGCCTGCAGTGAATGCTTTTGCTTTAATTATTTTTACCTTGTGAGTTAGTGTTCCGTTTGATAATACTTTGAATCCTTTCAACACTACTTCGTTGTTTTCAGTCTTGATTTTTGATTTGTCAATCAAGTAATTCAACTTGCTTAGTGTTATTTCCTTCATTTTAGTAGCGTTAGGATTGTGGAATCCAGTAATTCCCTTATCTTTCTTGTTAGTGCCTACTGTCTTGATGGTGCGTAGCCAGTTGTGCTTTCCAGCTCCTGCATTCCCTACGCCTCCCTTGTTTCCTTTACCGCGTCGGTTCTTAGTGTTTCCGCCGCCGTGGGTTCGGTTGCCTAAGTGTTTTCTCATTCTTGATTTTATTCTTCTTGCCATAATTTAATCACAACATTCTGTTAACTAAATCGTTGATTTTTTCCTTCCTGTTTCCTAAAGCTCCTTTAGGATATGGTTGTTTGATGCTTCCTTTGAATCCTCCTTTTGGAGGGTTTAATCTGTATGGTTGTTTTCCTTTAGCGGAAATCTTCTTGTTTGTTTCCTCGGTTAATTCTCCCCAAGTAACGTAGTCTTTGACTTTTTGAAGCATTCCTTTCAATGTTTCAGTTTCTTCTATTACTACGCAGTGGTTTTTTCGAGTTAAGTGTAATTGTTTCATGGTTTCAGCTACCTTGTGGGTTACGCCGATTGATCCTCTTACTCTAATGATTGCTATAAGCATTTTTTTCACTCCTTGACCTTATTCATTGAATCTAACGCATGAATAGTTGCTTGAACCATGTTCAATACGTTTCTGGTTCTTCCTTTAGCAAAAGTCCAGACGTCTTTTACTCCTGCGAGTTCAAGAACTTTCCTAGCTACTTCTCCTGCTACGATTCCAACTCCTCTGGGAGCTGGTTTTAATACTATTTCAGTTGAACCGCTTTTTCCTACAGCGTTTCTAACAATTGAGTTTGAAAAACTTCCACTGTCTTCCCATGAACCGCTTCCCAAGCGTACGCGAATCAAGTGCATTTTAGCATCCTTGATTGCTT